>JAYEOA010000042.1:0-4086 GCA_034722515.1 Thermodesulfobacteriota bacterium
TTAATTGGCATACCCACCCCACACAGGCATTATCATGACATCAGCACACACTGAGCCAAAGCAGCATAACGGTTTGGATCTGACACAAGATTTACGCGGGGCAAACCTGAACGGTATGGATCTACGTGGCGTCAATCTAGCCGGACGTGATCTCAGCGCAGCGCAGTTGTTTCAAGCAGATTTGTGCGGAGCTAACTTGCAAGATACTAACCTGGAAGGTGCTGAGTTTTCTGCTGCCAATCTTGAAGGGGCAAATCTGGACGGTGCCAATTGCCAACGAACCGGTTTCGGTCGTGCAAACTTAAATAACATCAGCATGTTCAACACCAACCTTGAGCAAGCCACCCTGACCCAGGCAACACTGATCGGAGCCAACCTCCACTGTGTCAACCTGATGCACAGTCGATTACGCGAAGCTAACTTATCTCAGGCAGACCTCTCGGAAGCCGATTTACGCTATGCCGACATTTCCCTATCCAATATCCACCGGACTTCGTTTCGCAACGCCGACCTTCGACATCTCCGCTTACGCATGGTTCGTCGCTTTAAGTCGGCAAACTGGATCGGGGTAGATATTCGCGATATCAACTTTGCCGGTGCATATATGGTACGGCGGCATATTATCGATCAAAATTTCATTATGGAATTTCGTTGTTACAGTAAAATAACGAGTCTACTCTATTATCCTTGGCTTATCACCTGTGATTGCGGGCGCAGTATGTTTCGCTGGTGCTGTTGCATTGCAATTTTAGTGGTTCTTTTTTCCTCGCTCTTCTCTTTTGTGGATCTCGATTACGGTTTATACGAAACAAAACTTTCATCGCTGTATTTCAGTGTAGTCACTATGACCACTCTGGGCTTTGGCGATGTTGTCCCTAAAAGCATCGGCGGACAACTATTGACGATGCTCGAAGTCTGCACCGGTTATCTTATGCTTGGCGGACTGCTTTCAATTTTTTCTAACAAGCTGGCTCGTCGCGGCGATTAACAGGATTATTCATGCTTGGATTTGGTAAGAAAAAGAAAAAAAACGCGAACGAGTTACTCGGTAATTACGATATCCCCATTTTCCCGACAACAGTGCTCAGCATCCTGAGTAAACTGCGCGATCCTGATGTATCTATCAATGAACTAGCTGCGTCCCTAGAGGTTGATCCAGGTCTCCATGTTCGCGTGTTGAAAACGGTCAATTCCGTTGCCTTTGGATTGTCGCACAAAGTAAACAATATTGGTCACGCGGTAAACCTACTCGGGCGTGGACGCCTTGAATCGCTGGTTTTGTCGGTTGCCGTTAAAGATGGGGTGACCAAAAACAACCAAGCACAATGGTTAGATATGACAAACTTCTGGGCTACAGCAGCACGCCGAGCGACCATCGCCCGTGGATTGGCCAACATTTTACATCCAAAAGTACAAAGTGATGTCTTTACCATAGGCCTGTTGCAGGATATGGCCGTTCCCGTTATGGCGAGTACCAATGGAGATCGCTATCGCGACATCTACCAAATCTGGCTCGCAGATATCGATGGCAATTTAACCGAACAGGAACAGGCACAGTTGAGCACTAACCATGCTAAGTTAGGAGCTCAAATGGCCGAATACTGGGAGTTTCCCCAGCCTCTGGTCGATGCAATAGCAGCACACCATTCTCCAACAGCAGACACTCCTCTTTCGATCAAAATTGCTGCACTCATCAAGGGCTGCCCCGAGAGTGATAACGGTGCAGCTATCGTTGAACGCGCACAACAGATATTTGGCATCGACACAACAATTACAGCTGAAACAGTCGATGAAATTTTAGCTGAAAGTGGAGCGCTGACAAATGCGCTGAGCTAATCCTTAGCGGTCACTGCCGCCAGTGCAATGCCTGTTGCCGCCCCCCCTAAAGTCAACAGCAGACTTGACCCCATCGCTTTCGACTTGACCACGAACCTATGTCTTCAATAGTTCTTCCCTGCGAATCTGCTGTTCAAAATACGCACGAATATCTTCCTTACTTATTTGGCTTACCGGATCCAGGTGGTTAATAGAATCATCTTCAATGTCATCAATATAGGTCAGAGCGATACAGAACAGTTTCATTGTCAAACCCGGGACAACCCGCTTGGCACATTCAAAAAGCTCTGTTAATCCCATCGCCTTATGTGCAAGAAAAAAAATATCATAGTAATCACGATATTTTGCACGCAAAAATAAAACATGCACCTTCATTGCGGCAATGGCTTCAAGCG
This sequence comes from Thermodesulfobacteriota bacterium, assembly GCA_034722515.1. GTDB lineage: Bacteria > Desulfobacterota > Desulfuromonadia > Desulfuromonadales > Desulfuromonadaceae > Desulfuromonas. The sequence continues at coordinate 2,232 of JAYEOA010000042.1, forward strand.
TAGCGATATTTAAACTCTGGGGCGTATCCGGGTGCAGAAATGACCATCTCGCATCGAAAAATGTCACTTTAACTCCGTCGATAAGCAGATCCAGTTGTTCAGCACTTTTATTCAGAATTTTCAACGAATCCCAACGACTGCAAAATTCTAGGATCTGGTTGCTATCAAACGTATCCGCATAAGTGAAAAAATCGAGATCCTCACTCTTTCTGTGTTGCAGATATAAAGCCAGTGCTGATCCGCCAACCAGAGTATAATGCTGAAGGAATGGCGCCCTCTCAGTGAGTTCCTGCAGCAGCGTTCCGGTCCTGTCCTGCAAGCAGGCGTAATGTATCGGTTCGAGCATATCGTCCCTCATGAAAATCCTCAGCCTCAAGTTTCATATCGAAAAACATCCGCGCAATGAAATAGTTTACTTTCTTAAAACGCATATCAGACTTCATGCATTTTTCCCACACCGCTTTGATTTTGCGCTTACCGAACAATTTGAACAACATCTGTAAATCATCAAGATCAGCGTATTTAAGAACAGTTTCAATCAGTAACCCCTGCCTATCCTCGGTATAACAGATATCCGCTGCATAACTCCATAAAAGTCCGGCATCCCGAATCTTGGCAAACAAAGCACGCTTACTGCGCTCCCTTGCTACAATCTTACATACAGCAGCAGGTGAAAGATCAAGATGTGCGGCTATGTCGCTCTGTTTTATTCCATCCATAAATGCCTGATATACAGCGGTATTACGCTGTACATCCGCAGGAGCGACATTAGCAAAATAATCAGCTACATTGTAAATCAGTTTAGCCCGAACCACCCCTTCTTCTTTACCCTTTTCCATGGTCTGTGCCTGAAATTGATCCAAACACTCGAATTCGTCTTCAGTTAAAGGGAAGAGCCAGCTCATTACCCCCTTATCCCATAAACACGAGCCCTTCAACAGCTCCAATTTCTGCCCAGATTGGATCAATGACGAAGAAGAAAAAGCATACTCCCCGATTTTACCACTTAACCCAGCTCGCACCGGGTTCATTTCAATATAGCGCAAAAGCAGCCAGCAATAGCGCTCATCATTAATATACCAAGACTTGTACCGACCCTGCCACAACGGTCCGACGCGGGAGTATTTATGGTTAAAATATTCTGCATAGCGTGAATTTATATAACGCATCACTAAAGAGAGATTGGAACCTGATGTTTGCAACATCAAGTGATAGTGATTATCTAGGATGCAGAAAGAATGGACAATGAACTGATAGATACTCCGAGACGTATCAAGAAACTCAAGGAATTTCTCTTTGTCATCGTCTGACAAAAATATCGTTTTGCGATTAACCCCACGGTTAATCGCGTGATAATAGCCAGGAACAGTGATTCGCAACCTACGTGGCATAAAGCACCTCCTCACACCTCATCTAAATGAATCAATATTATATCAAGTATTTAGTAAACAGTAAACACCTGACCCCATCGCTCCATCGCTCGCCTGACCCCATCGCTCGCCCACCAATATCTTCAATGAGAATGAACTGCATCACCCTTTCCAACAGATAGCTTACACCCCAAGGCCTCAACTACCTTTTGAATAGTTTCAAACTTTGGAGCACTGCCTGGAGCCAATGCCTTATAAAGATTTTGACGACTCAGATCAGTTTGGCGAGCAATCTCTGACATCCCACGAGCCTTAGCCACATCACCCAAAGCACGCTGAAAACCCTCAACACCGTTTTCTTCCAGCATAACCTGCAAGTATTCTGTAATCATCTCAGGAGAATCAAGATACTCACTTGCATCAAATTTTTTTGTTGTCACTTTCATAATCTACCCCATAATTTTCCGGGCTCTCTCAATATCTTT
>JAYEOA010000043.1:0-4074 GCA_034722515.1 Thermodesulfobacteriota bacterium
TTGTGCCATTTTTTGGCGATAAGTTTAGCTGCACGTACCGATGACACAATGGGTATCAACGCCACATCGGGGAAATCCGCCGTTAACGCCGGGAGATTCATCGGCAACCCGGCACCGGCAACCACCACCTTGACTCCGGCCTCGCAACTGGCACGAACGGCATCATCAAAGTTGGTTACGGCCACCATGCAGTTAACGCCTATCACCCCATCTGGGGCAATTTCGTAAGCTTTACGAATCTCCTCTTTTAACGCCAAGATATCCGCTGCAAAATACTTTTTATCTTCCTTATACGGGCTATTCAGTGCCAACCCAGCGGAGGCTATCAGCCCCACACCACCACATTTAGCCACGGCACCGGCCAGCTTAGCCGCCGAAACCCGCACCCCCATACCACCCTGAATCAACGGATATGGAACAGTATGTTTTCCTATCGCTAAAGGCATCGACATAGCCTCCTTTATCAAATAAATAACAAGAGGCGATATGCTACCAGAACTGTCCATGATGCAATGTAATAGTTGTGTAAAATCCTACACCATTACCGTATAGCTTTTCACTAAATCGGGTTGTATCCACTCCCTCATCAGTGGTACACCAGTCACATGAAGCTACAGCGTCCCGCCATCAGCCCCTTACTCGCCTTTATTGCCATCCAGTTCGCCTGGATTGTGGTAGTAGTATTTTGGGTCAACTGGTTTCTCGGCAACCACCGCAAATTGCGCACCATTGCCGAAAAATACAGCCCCGAATTGCTCCAACCGGGTATCGACTGGGTAATCCTCAGTGAAGGATTACTACTACTGGTTGTAATCTTGGTTGGCGTTTACGTCATCTTCATCTACTGGCGGCGACAACTGTCCCTTAACCGCGAGCAAAAAAACTTTGTCTCCCAGGTCACCCACGAACTTAAATCACCCGTCGCTTCGATTCAACTTCACCTCGAAACGATTCGCCGCCACCAGCCTGAAGCTGATCAGCTCGATTCCTTTATAGGCACCATGCTTGCCGACACTGATCGCTTGAATAATCTGATTACAAAAATGCTCACTGCCAACCGCCTCGAACAAAGCCGCTGGCGACTGGCTCTGCGCCCTTGCAACCTATCACAATTTCTAAACGACTATCTGGAACAGTGGCGTAACACCCAAGATGACAACGTGCAACTGACCACAGATATCGAGCCCAATATCCACGCTAACATTGAACCTGACACCTTCGCCATGGTATTGCGCAATCTTTTAGAAAATGCCGTAATCTACTCCGACCCACCTGCATGCATACAGGTAGAGCTTAATGGCGCACGAGGGCATTGCCATCTACGGGTACTTGACCACGGTTGCGGAATCGAGCCCGATAAGCAACACAAGGTATTCCGCCTGTTTTACCGCCTTCGTCGTGACGATAGCCACGTTAAAGGCACCGGACTGGGTCTATTTATCGTCCGCGCCCTGATCAGGCGCCACAAGGGCAAGATAGTCCTCAACAGCCAAGGACGAAACCACGGTTGCACCTTCCACATCACACTACCGCAGTTTACGGAGCACTCATCATGAGCAATAACAGTATTCGTGTTCTCTTGGTTGAGGATGAGCAACACATTGCCCAAGGGTTGATCTTCAATCTCCAGCAAGAAGGATATCTGGTAGTGCATGCCACTACGGCAAAAGAGGCACTACAACAGCTTGAGCATCAGCAATTTTCTTTGGCGATTCTCGACCGCATGCTCCCCGGAAAACTTGATGGTCTGGACATCTGTCGCCATATCCGCCAGCACAATCCTCAATTGCCCATCCTGATGCTCACCGCCATGAACCGCGAAAAGGATAGGATCGAGGGGCTGACGGACGGTGCTGATGATTATTTGGCCAAACCCTTTGCCTTAGATGAACTACTACTGCGCATTGCCGGAATGTTACGGCGCTCCGGGTGGTATCGACCTATTGCCACCGAAAATAACAGCTACACTTTCGGCTCCTATCATATCAACCTGACCAGCGGCGATGTGACCGGGGCAGAACATCCCATCCACCTTACAGAGCTAGAAATAAAGATGCTACGGGTATTTTTTAACCACGATGGAGAGGTGCTATCACGCGCTTTTTTACTCAAATCGGTATGGGAGCTTGACCCGGACACCGAAACCCGCACCCTCGACAATTTTATTGTGCGTCTGCGCAAATATTTTGAAATAAATCCATCTAATCCACAATATTTCACCACCGTGCGCGGCCAAGGCTACCGCTTTCAGCGTCAGCCAAGGTAAAACAAACACTCTTTTCTATTGCCTGATCGATCATAAACAGCGATAATAAAAAATCATACAGCGTTCTATTTTTAATGTAACTACTCAGCACCTCTAAATTCGGGCACACTGAGTAATTACCTTTTTAATTTAAATCTATATCGCAGTAAATTTCACTTTATTTGATCTAAAAAGGAGATCCCCACATGAAAGCAGTACTACTTGACGAGTTTGGTGGTTTAGACGTTTTAAAGGTTGGCGAAATTGACAAACCTTCCCCCAAAGCCAATGAGGTATTGATCAAGGTGGCAGCCACCAGCATCAACCGCCCCGATCTGGTACAACGCGCCGGAAACTATCCTGCACCGGCAGGTGATTCCGAGATTCTCGGTTTAGAAGTATCCGGCGTGATCGCCGAGCTGGGCAGCGACGCTAAAGGCTGGAAGGTTGGCGACCGCGTAATCGCGCTGGTTGGCGGTGGCGGTTATGCCGAATACGCTGTGGCGTACGACAATCACGTGATGGCATTGCCCGAGAGCATGAGCTTCGAAGAGGGCGCATGTGTATGTGAAAGCTACATCACCGCCTTCCTTAACGTGTTTATGATCGGTGACCTGCAAGATGGTCAAACAGCCATATTCCACGGCGGCGGCGGTGGCGTAAACACCGCAGCGATTCAACTGTCCAAAGCCCTGACCCCCAACACCAAAATGGTTATTACCGCTAGCCCTGAAAAGATGGAGCGAGTCAAAGAGCTCGGTGCCGATCTGGTGATCGACTACACCCAGACACCAGATTTCTCGCAAAACATAAAAGAGTTCACCAATAAAAAAGGGGTTGATGTAATCCTCGACCACGTTGGTGCAAAATACCTCGGCCCCAATATGAAATCCCTCGGTTACAAAGGTAAGCTGGTGATCATCGGTATCATCAGCGGCATCAAGGCCGAGCTGAATTTGGCTTTGATGATGGTCAAGCGCCAGCAAATTATCGGCTCGGTACTCCGTTCACGCCCGATAGCCGAAAAAGGGAATATCATCGCCGAGTTTAACCGCCGCGCCATGCCTAAATTTGCCGACCGCACCATCGTACCCATCATCGAAAAGGTGTTCACCATCGACGAGATTGTCGATGCCCACCGCATGATGGAAGAGGACAAGCACTTCGGTAAAATTGTCTTGAAAATCAGCGAAGGTTAAACAGGCAGGAACCTCTTCACAGTAAAAAAACGCCGCAGTTCACGGATATCGTGCTGCGGCTTTTTTGCTCTCTTAATGTATTGTTTTAGATACAATAATGTCTATTGCTTGCCATTTTGTTTATTTTTAGATACCATAATATCTATTATCATTATATTATGTCGGGTACTGATATGACACTCCTTGCGCTTTATTCAACAACAGATATTCAACAATTACTTGCCGATGCAATACGAAAAAAACGCAAAGGGTTAAAGTTATCACGCCAAACTCTGGCTGAACGTAGCACCGTACCTGCTTCGACCATCAAAAAATTTGAAACAACAGGACAAATTTCGTTGCGACAATTTCTTTTGCTTTGGCAATGCGTGGATGATTTAAGCGCTATTGTTGATCTGCTAAAAAAACCACAGGAACATCCACGCACAATTGATGAGGTACTCAAACGTTGACGGTACATAATATCGAAAAACTTAATATACATCGCAACTTAAGTGATGGCACAGTAACTTCTCCAAAAGTAGTGGTAACACCCATTCTATTCTTGGGATAGCCTTTGGCGAAAATCTTTGACCAGAGGAAAACCATACATGGCTTTTATTGAAGTGAGTTGTTTTTGTGTCTTGTTAT
>JAYEOA010000044.1:0-18311 GCA_034722515.1 Thermodesulfobacteriota bacterium
CCGTGGCATTGACCGCAGAAGATCGATTCATCCATGATGAGGCTACGCTTCATTTTGGGGAAGTTTTCATCATCATGTTCACCGTCATAAAAGCCGTAAACGGTGTCGTGCTGTGGATAGCCATCCGTCCATTTGTGGGTAATGGCCATGCGATTGTGACAGACCAGGCAGTTGATGTTGAGACTGGTCAGGGTTTTTTTATGCTTGTCACGGATTTTAACCGCTTTTTTGTTGCCGGGATCCTTCATGGCTTTCTTGGCATTGGCATACCAATCTATCAGAGTTTCCGCCAGCTCGACAGCCACCTTGTCTTCTGCGTCAGCTAATTGTGGCAGGTGGCATTTCATGCAACCCATCCAATGCTCAACCTTGATATCCTTGGTTGTTTCAACGCCGGAGTATTCCCATGACATAAAACCGTTTTTCATGGCGGTGATCATGGTTGCAGCGGCGCGACCTGTACCATAGATAGAGCGGGCATGGGGCGATGCTTCCCAGTCCTCGTGAGCCTGTTCGTGGCAATCAATACAGCCGGTTGAATCGTACATGTCGATTAATTGTTGCAGGGTTTCAGCTTTGCCTTTGGTGGCGACGATGGTGGCATCACGACCAACGCCAGCACCAATGTTGGCATTGGTATTTACTGCACACCCCATTGTGGCACTGAGCCACAGGGTTACGCCAGTAAGAGCGATTATCCTTAATAGTTTCATCGTAAGTTCCTATTCCTAAAGTGCAAAAGAAGCCTCTGCCAATCGGCGGAGGCTTCCCGTTTGTTGCTTGTCAAAATTTTAACAGTCTTAGCAGCCGGTCAGAGCGGCGGACATTCCTGAAGGTGCAGCAGACTTTTTAACGCGTAATTTAACGCTGTCGCCAACACTGATTTTTTTGGCATCTCGTTTCTTTACTTGTACCGTTACGCTGTCGCCTTTAACCGCAGTTACAGTACCTCTGTAAGATTTTGCCAGTGCTGCGCTACTCATGCCACCGATGAATGCGGTTATGGCTATCAGTACAATCAGTTTTTTTGTCATTGTTTTTCTCCTTAAAATAATAAATTAAAAATCATATTCTACTCCGTGCCTTCGAAGTTGGAAGCACGAAGTAAAATGGTCATTTTCTAGAAGTATGCTTCCATTGTAAAATATACTTGATCCATTTTGTCGATGGGTGCAAAGAACTGTGCGTTCAGCGGATCATCAAGCTCGTCAATGTCAACAGGAGCACCTAACCAGTTACCACTACCGGTGTACTCGTACTCGTAATGCTGGTAGCCGAGACGCATAAACGCATCGCACTTGTCGCTGAGCAGTTCGCCAACAGGCAGATCCCAGATCATGTAAACTTCACCAACATGTCCACGGGTTGCCAGTTTAGATTGGGTCATGTCGTCATTACCGGGTGTCATAGAGATCCAGTTTTTGGTACCGTAGTTGTACTCAAGACCGAATTTCAGGTCATCACCGAGATCATAACGAACACCGACATAGCCGATGTAGCCATCTTTTTGGCCTGGATCTTCCCACCAAGAACCAAGAAGGGTAGAACCCATTTCGTCGACGCCATCAGGATCAGTGCGACTCCAACCACCAGCTACGAAGTAGTTGAGGCTAGCATATTTGTCCATGTAGACAAAAGATGTGTGGAAGATGTCGCCGAGGTTTTCGGTGTCGAGTGTACCATTGCCTTTTTTCGTAGCGATCTCAAGTGGGTTGTCGAAATCAGCGCCATCAGGAATGTTGACAATGTTTGCTGCCATGAAGGATTGAACATTTAATAAACGATCGCCCTTGTTGATCATATCCCAGTTCAGACCACCGAAGTCCATGTCGTCAAGATTGTTACCATCCTCAAGAGGGCCAGCTTCGAAACCACGACCATAGCAGAAACGGATTTTGCTGTAGCCCATGAAATCGAATGGATTGTCGAATACTGCACCGATGGTAGCGCCGTCAAATGCATAGTCCATAAAGTTTGTTGGGGTAGCCATCCGTTCGGTGTTTTGACGTAGGTGCGCCGGTGGACCATCAGTAGTTGGGCGACGACCAACAGAGAGCCAGATGGGTAGATCCGCAATGGCAGTCCAGTTAACGTATGCACGGTCGACACGCAATACGCTGTCGGAAGGTTGACGGGTGGTGGCACCATCCATCTCGGTGAAGCTGTTGAACATATAGGGACCATTGGAGGTGGGGTTGGACTGCATGCCCCACGCTTTGTACATGGCTAGACGACCTTTGAACTCCATATTGTCGGTAACTTTTGCCTTCATCCCTAGGCGGAAGCGGTTGGTATAGAGGATGTCGTTTTTGTAGTTGTTCTTTGGAGCCATGTTGTAGCCGCTGGTAACACCGGCATCGGTAACATTAGTCAGAGCTGCAGGGAATGCAGCGTCGAACTCAGGTGTTCCCGGCATCAGCCCATTTTGCATCAGTCCCATTTGTGCAAGTGCCATGGGCAGGTTTTCCATCATTGCTTTACGTTCTGCACCAGTGTAGCCGTTCATCATGGCAAGGATGGTTTGTGTGTCCATGCCGGTAACAGTATTCATATCGGCTACGGCATTGGCAATTTTCATCGCTCCCCAGTATGCCTTGGTGTCGGTGTCGCTGTAATCCATACGGAAACGGTAGTCGCCGAAGAACTCAAAACGTGACGCTTCGTCCCATTTTGCTGAACTGTTTTCCAATAGCTCAACGGAATCAGTGTTGTAATCCGCCGCTTCCTGAACTTCTGCTACTTGTTCTTGCAGTTCACTTAACTGCTGTGTGAGCATTTGAATCTGACGGGCGAGATCGGCTGAGTTTGGCGCTGCAAATGCGCCTGCAGGCACGAGCATTAGAGCCGCCAAGATCAGGCCTAGTGTTCTTTTCACCATGTTGTTGCCTCCTTGTGGTGTGTTTGTTTGGTGTTGTGAAGCGTATGCTCCACTGTGAAATTGGTATACGCAACAGACCATCTGCTGCTGTGGCGATGATTAAACACGGTGATATTAGGTGTTTAATACGATCACATAAAAAACCAGTTTAGTTAATATTGACAACTGTATGTCTGGATATGCGTATATCACAATGCGTGCCAGTTTTTGTAATTATTTGTTTTTGCAGTGTTATTGAAATAATGGCTTGATTTGGTGGGTGTTTTGGGCTGTATGGTTGGGTGATAAGACCAGTGTCATTGCGTAAAATGGCTGGATATTTGGCGTGAAAGCGCAGATCTTCTTGCCATTATACGCGGGCAATGCATGCGCAGTTTAATCGCATGGATAGTTTTTTTGCGCGTGAAATTAAACGGCATGGGGTGCGTCTTTTATGAACAAAACAGGTTTTAGTGGAGAAGAACTTATCTCGCTGGGTTGATTGGGTGGGTGACGCTGTTATGCTTGTAGTGCTTATTAACGCTGGCGACGCCTCTTCCAAGGGACGTCGCCTGCGTGTTTGGATTACAGGGTTTTTACCCAGCCATGGTTGTCATCAATGCGACCGTATTGGATTCCCGTAAGGGTGTCGTAGAGTTTCATGGTCAGGTCGCCGGCTTTACCGTCGCCGAGGAGTACGTCGCGGCCTTGGTAGGTGAATTGGCCAACGGGGGATACCACGGCGGCGGTTCCGGTGCCAAAGGCTTCGGTGAGGCGACCGTTATTGGCACCTTCTAAAACTTCATCGATAGTCAAGGCACGTTCTTCAACCTCGTAGCCAAATTCTTTTACTAACGTCAGGATTGAGCGGCGAGTGATTCCGTTGAGGATGGAGCCGCTTAACGGTGAGGTGACCACTTTGCCGTCATAAAGGAAGCAGATATTCATACTGCCAACCTCTTCAACATACTTGCGTTCAACGCTGTCTAGCCACAGGACTTGATCGTAGCCTTGTTCGGTAGCCAAGGTTGAAGCGTAGAGGCTTGATGCATAGTTGCCCCCTGTTTTTGCTTCCCCTGTTCCCCCCGATGGAACGCGACAATATTCATCCGACACCAGAATTTTGACCGGGCTTAAACCGCCTTTGTAATAGGCAGCAACCGGTGAAAGGATGATGTAAAACAGGTAACTATCTGCTGGCTTGACGCCAAGTACCGGCTCCGTCGCAATCATCGTTGGGCGAATGTAAAGACTTGTCCCCTCAGTGTGGGGAACCCACTCTTGTTCGAGCTTGAGTAGTTCGTTCAATGCTTTTAGGCAGAAATCGACATCGAGTTCGGGCATGCACATGCGCCGGGCGCTGAGGTTGAAGCGTTCAAAGTTGTCTCGGGGGCGAAACAGGGCAATCTCCCCGTCGGGGCGACGGAATGCTTTTAACCCCTCGAAAATTTCTTGAGCATAGTGGAGAACCAGCGCTGCCGGATCGAGGCTGAATGGACCATAAGGTTGGATGCGCGGTGTGTGCCAACCCTTACCGGTGTCGTATTCCATGACGAACATGCGGTTGGTGAACTCTTTGCCGAAGACTAGATTGCTTTCGTCTTGAACTGGTTGTTTAGGATTGCTGACCGGTAAAATCTGGATCTCCATTGTTCTATATCCTCCATTGTGACTTGATTATTAGGTTGAACGCAACTCCACTGGAGTGTCTAACACACCACGACAGATGCTAGCAAGGGTTTTATCAGTTGTTTAGAGGCTGGCTCTGCCTAGTGCAATGACGGCTACGGTGTGACCATGTGTAGTGAGTAGGTGGGCACAGCTACGGGCTGTGGAGGTAGTGGTTACGACATCGTCAATGAGCAGAATTTGTTTGGGAGGAATTGTTTGCCTGATCTCAAAGACTCCGCGTAGGTTGTTGCGCCGCTGGGTTGCGTTAAGCAGGGTCTGTGGGCTGGTGGGTCGATTACGAAATAACGTTTTTGTACACACTGGAATTTGAAATTCTTTGCCAAGATGACGGGCCAGCAGTACTGATTGATTGTAGCCTCTCTCCTTTAAGCGTGAACTATGTAGTGGAACCGGAATGATGAGATCCGGTTGATACGCGGTAATATCTTGTGCGAGCTGGGTAATGATACACTGAGCCAGTGGTTTCGCTAAACTCGCACGACCTTGATATTTGAATTGATGTATGGCGCTGGCCATCGTTTCGGTATAGATTCCCGCTGTTTTAAGCCATAAAAATTGCGGAGGATGACGCAGACATTGGGAGCAATAATGCCGGGTTACGCTGCTGGTTGCGTATGGTTCGTTACACCGGGGGCAGCAATCTGCTGCGCTTGTTTTACATTGTGTTGCACAGTGGTAGCACAGGCTGGTAGAGGTTGACGAATTGATTGTAGTCAGGGGGGCACGGCACAGTTGGCAGTGGGGTGGTAGGAGCTGGCAGGATAACCATGATAGTTCTTCCTTGGTGCGTTTAATCCCTTGTGACAGGAGTGAACGCCAAAATTTCACAACAGGTCACTATCTCCTTGCGGGAGATAACAGATTGTGACCGGTCATCTCCACTGGTTGTGGCAACTTTAAGATGCTTAAAATCGTCGGGGCAATATCGGCTAGTTTACCCGCTTGTAGTGTGTGGGATGTGGCAGCATTGCTGACGTAGACAATGGGTACTTCATTGGTGGTATGCGCAGTATAAGGTTCTCCCTGGGCATCCTCCATTTGTTCGCAGTTGCCATGATCTGAGGTGATGAGCAGGCAGCCGTTTTGATTCAGCGTTGCATCAACCACTTGCTGTAGGCTGCTATCGACCGCTTCCATTGCTTTGATGGCGGCAGCCATGACGCCAGTATGGCCAACCATGTCGGGATTGGCAAAGTTGATGATGATCAGATCGAAGGTGTTGTTGTTGATCTGTTCGACTACCTGCTTTGCCACCTGATCTGCACTCATCTGTGGTTTTTCGTCGTATGTGGTCACATCTTGCGGTGATGGGATTAGGATACGTTTTTCACCGGCAAAAGGCGTTTCATTGCCACCATTAAAAAAGAAGGTGACGTGGGCGTATTTTTCCGTTTCGGCAATATGGAGTTGCTGTAATCCCGCTTGTGATATCACCTCGGCTAGGATGTTGGGATAGCTGTCCGGTGCAAAGGCAACGGGCAGTTTGAGCTGCTCATCGTACTCAGTCATGCACACATAGGCTGAAAGGTTGAGTTGTTGTGGGCGCATAAAACCATTGAAATTGGTAGTGGTAAAGGCCTGAGAGATTTCACGTGCCCGATCTGCACGAAAGTTGAAGAAGATGATACCGTCACCATCGACAATGGGAGCCGGGTTGCCGATAATGCATGGTTCAACGAATTCATCGGTTTGCCCTGCTGCGTAGGCCGCATCAATAGCTGCGCTACTGGTGGCAAATGGCTTACCTTGCTGTGCGGTCATGACCAGATAGGCTGTTTCAATACGCTCCCAGCGGTTATCGCGATCCATGGCGTAAAAACGACCACACAGGGTGGTGATACGCCCGGCTTTTAGGGAAATAAGCTCTTCTTCGAGTTGCTGTAGATAGTTTGTAGCACTCTGTGGTGGGGTGTCGCGTCCATCGAGGAACGGATGGATGCAAATTTCCTGTATGCCCAATTCGGATGCCATTTTGATTAGTGCGTACAGGTGACTGTTCAGGGAGTGGACGCCACCATCGGAAAGTAGCCCCATGAGATGGAGTTTTCCCTGGTGCAATTTGATGTTCTGCATTGCCGCAACAATGGTAGGATTGGCGAAGAACTTACCGTCATCGATGCTTTTGCTGATGCGGGTCAAGTCTTGATAGACGATTCGCCCGGCGCCTATGTTGAGGTGACCAACCTCTGAATTGCCCATTTGTCCCTGCGGTAGACCGACGGCTAAGCCCGACGCTTGCAGGGTGGAATGGGGAAACTGTTTTAGCAGTTGATCGATACAGGGGGTGTTTGCCTGACGGACAGCATTGCCGGTGGTTCTCGGGCTGAGACCCCACCCGTCGAGGATGGTGAGCACGACGGGCTTAGGGGGCTGTCCAGCAGTTTGCTTCATTGTGTTAGGCTCCGGCGTGAGGAGCTACCGGGGTAATTACATCACGATCCTCGAACAATTTGCGGAAGGTAATGCTATAGCTGTCCCATTGGCCGCAGGTTTCGCAGCGACTCTTCCATTCGGGAGAGCGGGTGCCGCAGTTATCGCATACATAGCCGAGGTTTAGCTGGTTATCCACGCCTAATGCCTTTTTGTATTCCTCAATCGCTTCTTCAATACGGTTGCGCCGTCGGTGGGCTTCAGCGAGGAGCAGGTGGATTTGAGGGAAGTCGGGAACCGAGCTTTCTACGGTGTAGATGTGCTCAAGGGCTTCATCGACCATTTCAAGGCGTAAACACAGTTTGCCGTAGAAAAAACGCAAAACGAGGTCGTTGTTACGTTCTGTCAAGGCGGCGGTGTAAAATGTCAGCAATGACTTGGGGTCTTCGAGCTGAATGTAGTGATTCTCCAAGCGGGACAAGAATACGCTGCGACCAAGTTTCTTGTAACTGTCCTGCCATATTTTAGCAGATTCGTCGGTGTTACCGTCCTGTGCATAGGCGTCACCAAGGGTGACTCTGGCAGCAACTAAATTCGGGTTTTCTTTGATGATCTGTTTCAACGAAGAAACTGCCTGATTGCTATCGTTGTCGGCCAGATTTTGCTTGGCGACTTCGTAGCGGATTGACACCATCTTCTCTTTTTCTTCTTGAACCCGGTTGCCACTAAGCCCCTTGAGTAAGCGTTTCTGTAACTCATGGGCATCAGTCCAGCGTTGGTGCTTCATGTGCAGATCGCGCATGTTGCGAATTGCTTTACGGTTGTCTTTTTCCTGTTCAAGTATCTCTTCGTATTCCTTGCAGGCTGAATCGTCCTGTTCCATTTCTTTATGAGTGGCTGCCAGTTTGAAGAGCACTTCAAGGCTTTTGCCGTTGATGCTTTTTGCATTGCGCAGCAAGGAGATAGCTTGCTGTCTGTCACCTTCTTGATCGGCAACACTGGCAAGAGCTATGTAGCCCTCAATTTTATTTGGATCTTTGTCGATCGCTTTTTGCAGCAGGGTGCGGGCTTTTTTTAGATCGCCTGAGAGTAAACGACCGACACCGTCGCGGTATACAGTGTCGATCTCTTTTGTTTTATTTTCCGAGCGACTACGCAGCCATGAACGCACGCCACAGCTCAGAGCGCCGTAGAGGTGAAAGCCGTAGCCGATGAATAAACCAACAATAACGCAACCGATGACAATAACGGTTACCGGATAGGTAACGGAACTGTCGGGTAGGAAAAAGATGGTCATCTCCTGGGGATTGATGCCCGAGAAGAAGACAAAAAACGCCAGAAACATGATAACGACGAGAAGAAATGACATGAGTGTCATACGGTCCTCCTGAGGGTGAAAACCCAATAAATTAAATATGGTCGACATGCTAGCCGACATTTCAGATATGCCATCCTACCTGCTGAGAGGCAACCTAACGGTTGTGGTAGGGTTCATTGCGAATAATGGTAAAACCACGATATAGCTGTTCAAGTAAAAACAGCCGAGCCATTTGGTGCGTAAATGTCATGTTAGATAGTGACAGCAGTTCGTTGCAGTGGCGTTTTAACTCATCGGTCAGACCATAAGCCCCACCAATAATAAAGCATATATTTGCTGTACCTTGATTCATATGTTGTTCAAGTTTGTGAGCAAGTTTTAGCGAATTTATCTGTTTGCCCGTTTCATCCAGCGCTACAGTGTACGCCCCTTTGGGGATTTTGGCTAGGATTTGTCTTGCTTCGCTGCGGCGAACAAAATGGATATCTGCTTTTTTGCCACCGCGTTTTTCCTCTTTTAACTCAAGAATTGCCAGAGGTATAAACCGTTTGAGGCGTTGTTCATATTCAGCGCTGCCCTGTTTAATGAAGGGTAGTGACAGTTTTCCTACGCAAATGAGGGTGATCTTCACTGCAGTGCCTAGGGTGTAGTTGTTTCGTCCGGTACGGGCAGTGTAGGAGCTTCTGACCATAAACCGTCTAAATCGTAAAAGGTGCGGACATTTTGTTGAAATACGTGCACCATAACGTCGCCATAGTCCAGTAATATCCAGCGACCCTCTTTCATCCCTTCAACGGCGATGGGGGTCAAGTCATGCTTTTTTTTGAAACTTAACCTGACCGATTCGGCAATGGCCTGAACCTGTCGGTCTGAAGTGCCGGACGCCAGCACCAGATAATCGGTCAAAGATGATAGCTCGCTGATATGTAAAATCTTCATATCCGCAGCTTTTCGGTCAAGGCAATATTCAGCACACAATAGTGCGCGTTGATCAGATTCCAATGTGGTTTACCTCTTTGGGGGTGCGTATAAATGGTGCGTTTTGATATATTCAGCAACAGAAGGCGGAACCAGTGAGTCAATCGCCTGATTATCGGCAATATTGGCTCTGATTTGAGTTGAGGAGATGTCGAGAAAGGTATCCTCAAGAAAAATCAACTGATGACCACTGTTGTGACAAAATGTTTTAAGTTTGGAATTATAACAGAACTGTTCACGGATAGCAACGGGCAGAACGGTATCTAAGGTTTGGTTTTTAACTCCCGGTCGCCGGGCGACAACAAGATGGCATAGGTCGAACAAGTGTGTGTATTTATACCAGGTGTGTAGGCTTTTGAGGGAGTCCATACCGATGAGAAAATAGAACTGATCGCCGGGATATAGCTGATGGAGAACGTTCAATGTGTCAACGGAATAACTTTTGTCGCTACGCTTGGCTTCGATGTCACTGGGCTCAAATTGGTTATAATGCGCAGTGGCTAGTTGCACCATGGTGAGGCGGTGCGCAAATGACAGAATGGCGTCATCTTTTTTGTGTGGCGGCAATGCTGCCGGAATGAAAATAATCCGGTCGAGCTGATAGTTAATCAGCAGTTCGTCGGCGATATTCAAGTGTCCGTTATGGATGGGGTTGAATGTGCCCCCGATGATTCCTGTTTTCATTGCTAGCGTTTTTTTTGGCATCAGGAGCGAATTTGACCGTCACCAAAGACTATAAATTTGCGCGTAGTCAGATCTTCTAGCCCCATGGGGCCGAAGGAGTGGAGTTTGGTGGTGGATATGCCGATTTCCGCACCGAGGCCCAGTTGGTTGCCATCGGAGAAACGGGATGAGGCATTGACCATAATTACGCTGGAATTGACACTGCGTACAAACTTTTGTGAGTTTGCGTAGCTGTTGGTAACGATTACTTCGGTGTGCAGGGAGGTGTGTTGACGGATGTGTTCGATGGCTTCATCGATATTGTCAACAATGCGCAGCGCGAGGATCAGATCCAAGTATTCTTCGTCCCAGTCAGCGTCGGTGGCCGCCTTAGCCAGCGGTGTTAGTGAGCAGGTGACGGAGCAGCCGCGCAGTTCTACTTTGTGTTGGTGCATCTCGTTGGCAATACGCGGGATAAAGGTCTCGGCGATATCTTTGTGAACCAATAGGGTTTCCATGGCATTGCACACGCCGGGACGCTGCACCTTGGCATTGAGGCAGATTTCGCATGCCATATCGAGGTCGGCATCGCCATCGACAAAGGTGTGACACACCCCTTTATAGTGCTTGATGACCGGAATGCGTGAGTTTTCACTGACAAAGCGAATGAGGCTTTCACCGCCGCGCGGAATGATCAGGTCGATCTCTTCATCGCACTTGAGAAGTTCGCTGATCGCTTCACGGTCGGTGGTGGTGACAACTTGTAGTGCCGCTTCCGGTAGCCCTAAAGCGCTTAGTTGTGATTTCAGGATGGTGCCAATAGCGGTGTTGGAATGGATTGCTTCGCTACCACCGCGCAGAATCACCGCATTGCCACTTTTGAGGCACAGTCCTGCGGCATCGGCGGTAACGTTGGGGCGCGATTCAAAGATGATACCGATCACCCCCAAGGGAATTCGCATACGTCCCACTTGTATGCCGTTGGGGCGGCGCCACATGTTGCTGATTTCGCCAACGGGATCGGGCAGGTTAGCCACCTCACGCAGACCATCAGCCATCGCTTTGATCCGTTCGTCATTAAGTACCAGTCGGTCAATCATCGCCGGGGCGAGTCCGTTGTCGCGTGCCGCACACAAATCTTTTTCATTCTCTTGTTGCAACTCGGCGGTGTGTTGCTCCAGAGCGTCGGCCATGCGGCATAGTAGCTTGTTTTTTACTGTCGATGACAGGTTCGCCATAACCGTTGCTGATTGTTTCGCTTCACGGGCGAGTTCTTGAATTTGTGTTGCGACGCTCATCGCTATCCCCCTTTTTTGTGACGTAACTGTTTGGTTGTCTATTCATCGCCATCGGCTTGTGTGAGTACCAGATTGTTGCGATGTATAATTTCATCCCCATATTTATAACCGAGAACGCCGACAATTTCAGAACTTTTTTTACCCATAATTTGTAACAGTTCGGTTAAGGCATAGTTGGTAACGCCTTTGGCGAATTCGATACCTTCGCTAGTGCATAGCTGAACTGCATCTCCACGGTCGAATCCTCCCTCAACACCTTTAATGCCAGAGGGTAGTAAGCTGCGTCCATCGGAGTTAATGGCGTTGTAAGCTCCTTTGTCGACAAATAGTTTTCCGCGAGGTTTTTTTGTGAATGCGATCCAGTGTTTTTTTGCTGCCATGCGATTGATGTTGGGGAGAAAATAGGTGCCAATATCTTCTCCATCAAAGAAGCGAATCAGATTGCCTGGCTCAAGTCCGTTCAGGATGGCGGTAGCGCAACCGTGTAAGGTGGCGCGTTTAGCCGCCTTGATTTTAGTGTACATACCGCCGGTGCCTATATCGCTATTGCTGATGCCGGCCATTTGTTCGATGCTTTCGTTGATCCGTTCCACTTCGTGGATTAGTTTGGCATCGTGGTTGCTGCGTGGGTCGCAGTCAAACAAACCATCGACATCAGATAGGATAACTAGCAGGCTGGCTTCAACCAAACCGGTTACCATAGAAGAAAGGTTGTCGTTATCGCCAAAGCGGATTTCATCGATCACCACCGTATCGTTTTCGTTGATGATTGGAACTACGCCATATTCTAGTAGGGTCATCAAGGTGTTGCGGGCGTTGAGATATCGGCGTCGATTAGCCAGATCATCGCGGGTAAGGAGCACTTGAGCTACGTTTTCACCGCGGCCACGAAAGGCGCTACGGTAGCTGCGCATCATACGGCTTTGCCCAATGGCAGCGGCAGCTTGTTTTAGCGGAATAGTTTTTGGTTTGCCGGTAATTCCCAGATCACTTTTGCCGGCAGCCACTGATCCCGAGGAAACAATAATCACTTCGTAGCCACGGTTGCGTAAGGTGCGAATCTCCTCTGCCAAAGATTGAATTCGCTCTTGATTGAGTCCGCTAGTGTTTGATATGACAGCGCTGCCGACCTTGATAACGATCCGCTGTGCCGGTGAGATGAGGATTTTGCGCATGATTTTGAAGTCCTGAATTTATGCGTCAGCGCCAAGAGACTGTTTCTCGTCCCGTAAGTGGTCGAGGCGTGAGCCGATCTCTTCAATGAGTTCTTTGATGCCGTCGCCGGTAATGGCTGAAACGCAGAATACCGGGTAGCCTAGCTTTTCAAACATCGGTGTTACCTTTAGGGCAAGTTCGCGTACTTCGGTGACATCATTTTTAGTCAGTATGACCAACTGTGGTTTGTTGAGCATTGTGGCGTCGTGTCGTTTTAGCTCCCGGTTGATGGTATTGAAATGTTGCAAATAGTCATCTTCGGGAGCGGTGGTCAAATCGACGAGGTGGAGGAAAAAATCGGTGCGCTCCACGTGGCGTAAAAAGCGGGTGCCGAGACCGTGTCCTTCACTGGCTCCTTCAATCAATCCGGGGATATCGGCCATAACTAACGATTTAAAGCCGCCATAGCGAACTACGCCCAAGTTGGGTACCAGTGTGGTAAACGGATAGTCGGCCACCTTGGGACGAGCCGAGGAAACAGCACGAATCAGCGTTGATTTTCCCGCATTGGGCATCCCCACCAGTCCAACATCGGCTATCAGCTTCAGCTCCAGACGCAGGGTGATGGTTTCTCCCGGCACACCGGGTTGGGTATGCCGTGGAGCCCGGTTGGTGCTGGTGACAAAACGGGCGTTGCCGCGACCACCTTGACCGCCGCTAAATAATTTGTAGGTTTGATCGGGCGTGGTGAGGTCAACGAGTAATTCGTCGGTATCCGCATTGTAAACGAGAGTTCCGGGAGGAACGTCGATGATTAACTCATCACCCGCTTTGCCGTGCTTGTTTTTACCCATGCCATGAACACCGTTACCCGCTTTATAATGGGCGTTGTAACGGAAATCGAGCAGTGTGCTGAGGCTGGAATTAGTATGGAGATAAACAGTACCACCTGCACCACCGTCACCACCGTCGGGACCGCCACGGGGGATAAATTTTTCACGACGAAAGGAGAGGCAGCCTCGTCCGCCGTCGCCCGCTTTAATATGGATTTTTACCTGATCAACAAAACGCATGGTGTATCTATTCCAAGTGCTGAATTTAAAAAAATAATTCTGATTAGAATCAATTATCAATTATCTAAGGAGCGGCTTCCAAGCCGCGAACGCATAGCTAATCAGGAAAATAATTGCTTGTCGTTTAATGCAAAAAGGCCCAAAGTTCTAACAGCAAACTTTGAGCCTTTACATTTTGTGCTGCAAGAATAACTAGTTAGCGTAAACGCTAATTTTTTGCCGTTTCTTGTCTTTACGCTCAAACTTAACAACGCCGTCAACGAGTGCGAACAAGGTGTAATCCTTGCCGCAGCCAACATTGCTGCCAGGATGGAACGTGGTGCCGCGCTGGCGTACCAGAATCGATCCAGCAGTTACTTCTTGACCACCAAATCGCTTGACGCCGAGGCGTTTTCCCGCACTGTCGCGACCGTTCTTAGAACTGCCGCCTGCTTTTTTGTGAGCCATGAGTTGCCTCCTTAAGCTTCAATGCCTGTAATTTTCAGACGAGTGATGGTCTGACGGTGCCCATAGGTCTTGCGATACCCTTTGCGACGCTTCGATTTAAAAACAAGTATCTTCTTGTCTTTACCCTGCTCAACAATACGAGCAGTAACTTTTGCGTCAGGCAATAGAGGTGTTCCGATTTGAACCTCTTCTCCGCCGACCATGAGGACCTCGCTCAATTCAACCGTTTCACCGACTGAACCCGCGATTTTTTCGATTTTTAATGTGTCACCTTCGGATACTTTGTACTGCTTTCCTCCGGTCTTGATCACCGCATACATGTGCTTCACCTCGCTCTCAATATATTGATAAATCTTTCGTAACGGCGAACACTATCTGTATCGGCGTCTAGTTGTCAAGGTGATTTTGACTTTATTGAAAAGTTAATGTTAATATGGATGCCATTAAATTTAAACCTTTTGAAGTGAGCTTACAACATGATGAGTATCTTAACCGGAGCAAGTAGCGATAATAGCGCTTTTGAATTAAAGGGGCGCTCACAAAAAATTATGTACCTGTGCATTCAGCAACCTGATATGCCCATATTGATCAAACAGATGCGGGAGCAACTCGGCAATTCGCCGGTATTTTTTAACAACACCCCAGTTGTTGTTGACTTAAGTGCGATTTATGATAGTGCTACGCCGATTGATTTTGGTCAACTCACGAATGCTTTAATCGAGTTGGGAATGGTGACGATTGGTGTTCGTGGAGGTAATGATGTGCAGCAACGCTCGGCGCAACAGGCTAGTCTGCATATATTTCCATTGTCTGGCGACGAGACAATAACTCCACAAGCAGTTCCCCCGTTGCCCTCTAGCCCTTGTGCTAAAATTATCACTGAGACAGTTCGTTCTGGGCAACGTTTAGCGGTTAAGGGAGATTTGATTGTTTTATCCTCGGTTAACGCTGGAGCTGAAATTGTTGCTACAGGCAATATTCATATCTATGGCAAATTGCGTGGTCGAGCCTTGGCCGGTGGTGCTGACAATCAATCGGCACGGGTTTTTTGCCTAAAGTTTAATCCTGAATTGATTGCAATTGCAGGCGAATATCTGGTCAACGATGAATTGCCTGCTGACGCCATCAATAAAACCTGCATAATAGCGTTGCAAAATGACCTCTTAACGGTTGATCCCATAGGCACTTTCACTTCGTAATAATATTACATTAGCAACAAAGGAGAAACATACGTTGGCAAAAATCATAGTAGTTACCTCAGGTAAAGGCGGTGTAGGAAAAACTACAACCAGCGCAGCGTTTGCAGCCGCATTGGCGATGAGAGGGTTCAAAACCGTGGTAATGGATTTCGATGTAGGTTTGCGTAATCTAGATTTGATCATGGGTTGTGAACGGCGGGTTGTTTATGATCTCCTTAATGTCATCCACGGAGAGGGGTCGTTAAATCAGGCTCTTATTAAGGATAAAAGGCTGGACAATTTGTATATTCTTCCAGCATCACAAACCCGCGATAAAGATGCCCTTACCATAGACGGTGTTGAACGGATACTCGGTGAGTTATCTGAGCGTTTTGATTACATTGTCTGCGATTCGCCGGCTGGAATTGAAAAGGGGGCTATTGCTGCGATGTATTTTGCTGACGAGGCATTGATTGTTACTAACCCTGAAGTTTCATCGGTGCGCGATTCAGACCGTATTATCGGTATGTTGTCCAGCAAAACCCGCCGTGCAGAATTAGATCTTGAACCGGTTAGGGAGCATCTAATTATTACTCGCTATGATCCGAGGCGGGTTGATAATGGAGACATGCTGAATGCCGATGATGTTAGGGAAATTTTAGCGATCCCTTTTCTCGGTGTGGTGCCGGAATCTAAATCTGTTCTTGTTGCTTCTAATTCAGGGGTGCCGGTCACTTTGGATGATCAAAATGAAGCCGGAGATGCGTATTTAGATATTGCGGATCGGTTTTTGGGGGTGGAACGACCCCATCGTTTTATGCAACAGGCGAAGAAGGGTATTTTTTCCCGTATTTTTGGTGGGTCGTCATGAGTTTTATAGATTTTTTTCGTTCATCTAAGCAAAGTTCAGCTTCAATTGCTAAAGAGCGGTTACAAATTATCGTTGCGCGTGAGCGCAGGCAGGCGAATAGCCCAGATTTTTTACCGCAAATGCAACAGGATATCCTCCAGGTGGTGCGTAAATATATCCATATCGAAGAGGAAGATATGAAGCTAACTGTTGATAATAGCGGTGACTATGAAGTGTTGGAACTCAACATAGCTCTTTCTGAAAATGGGGATAAGGGGTAAATAGTTCGTAACTATTCAGCGTGCCCCAAGTTGAGAGGTGGTGAATAGTTACAATAGTTCTTTGCAGTTTTGCATGTGATCGTGTCAATGCAATAAAGGGGAAGATCAATATGTAGGCTTGCCGATAGGTTTTGTAGTGAGTTTATTTTTGTGTCGGTTTTAGAGTTTTTTTGAGTTTTGATTCTACGCAGACAGAGTGTTGTTTGTTGCTTGTAGTTTGATTAGTGATGTTTTTTTGTTGTAAATAGTTGTAGTAGAATAGGGTGTTTGTGCTATTTGCCGTCCATGTCTTCCTTTTTTTGGCACGGTTTATGTATTGATAGCTGACTGAGTTGTCTCTTGGCCGTTGCTGGGCAGATGGACGGCGGAGGTAAGCTGAAAATTGTATTGTTATTATTGGCACACAAATTACATAAACTACACAAACACATTAAAGAGGGACAAATAAATGGACAATTTTATCGACGAAAAAATGAAACCGTTTTATAAGGAAGTACTTGATCGTAACCCCGGCGAAACCGAATATCATCAAGCGGTTCATGAGGTGCTGGAATCTCTTAGCCCTGTTCTGGTAAAATATCCCGAATTTGCCGAGCGAAAGATTATCCAGCGCATCTGCGAGCCGGAGCGTCAGATCATCTTCCGAGTGCCGTGGGTCGACGATAAAGGAGAAGTTCAGATCAACCGTGGTTTTCGCGTAGAATTTAACAGTGCTCTGGGCCCCTACAAAGGTGGTTTGCGTTTCCACCCATCGGTTTATCTCGGCATCGTTAAATTTCTTGGTTTTGAGCAAGTTTTCAAAAATGCTTTGACCGGTCTGCCTATCGGTGGTGGTAAAGGTGGTTCTGACTTCGATCCCAAGGATAGATCCGAAGGCGAGATTATGCGTTTTTGCCAGAGCTTCATGACTGAGCTCTATCGTCATATTGGTGAGCGTACCGACATTCCAGCCGGTGATATCGGTGTTGGTGGGCGTGAAATAGGCTACTTATTTGGTCAGTACAAGCGTATTACTAATCGCTGGGAATCCGGCGTCTTGACCGGCAAAGGGTTGAATTGGGGTGGTTCTCTGGTGCGTACCGAGGCTACGGGTTATGGTGCAGTATTCTTTGTAGATGAGATGCTCAAGGTGCGTAATGATACCTTGGAAGGTAAGACCTGCATCGTTTCAGGTTCCGGTAATGTCGCTATTTATACCACTAAAAAGATTTACCAACTCGGTGGCAAGGTGGTTGCCATGTCCGATTCCGGCGGTACTATCTACGACGAAAAGGGTATTGATCTAGAACTGGTGCAGCAAATAAAAGAGATTGATCGTGGTCGTCTCAGTGAATATGCCAAGAAGCATAAACACACCAAGTATGTGGCTGGCGGCTGTATTTGGGATATCCCTTGCGATGTGGCCATGCCTTCGGCAACCCAGAACGAAATCAATGGCAAAGATGCTAAAAAACTGGTTGAAAATGGCTGTATTGCTATTGGCGAAGGGGCTAACATGCCGACGACCTCTGAAGGGGTTAAGGTATTCCTTGATGCCAAGATCGCTTATGGACCGGGTAAGGCTGCCAATGCTGGCGGCGTAGCTACCTCGGCGCTGGAGATGCAACAGAATGCATCTCGTGATTCCTGGAATTTTGAGTATACTGAAGAGCGCCTGCACAATATTATGATAAACATTCACCGGGATTGTTACAATACTGCTGAAGAGTTTGGCACTCCTGGCAACTATGTTAATGGTGCCAATATTGCCGGTTTCATCAAGGTGGCAAATGCTATGAGTGCCATGGGTGTTATCTAGGGATGTATTAAAGCCCGGCATTGCCGGGCTTTTATTAAAACAGTGGAACAGGGGGGACGTTGCTGACTAACTTGGAACAGGGGGGACGTTGCTGACTAACTGGAAAAAGTTCTAAACAGAACTCTATAGGATACCCACAAAGTAAGACCTACAAGCTCGCTGACCGGGGGGGCGAGCCATTGCAAAGAACGAGTGAACGGCGCAGAACACGTTGGTATCAGTTTTTTTATAATACCCCAGACAATTCAGACAACAAAGCCAAGACATCTTATTCCAAGATAGGTTAATATTGCTAAAAAACTTGGAGGATAACAATGAGCAGAAAAAGAGCAAGTTACAGTGCTGCCTTTAAA
>JAYEOA010000045.1:0-18301 GCA_034722515.1 Thermodesulfobacteriota bacterium
ATTCAGTTTTCAAAGACCGGCTTGCTTTTTCTTTCCTCGCTACTCGTTGCAGCGGGAACGCAATCTATCGAATCTTGCTTTGTCTGTCAATACTTTTCTTCTGCCTTTTTCGCTTACTCATCACAGCCTCAATCGCTGCTGAACCGTGTTTTCTGCTAAGGAGAGAGAGTTATACAGAACTACACAGACCATGTCAACACAGAAAAACAAGTTATATTACATATTCGCTCAATTGAACTCAATTCGTGAAAAACGCCGTTTGCCTGCCTGCAAAACAAATGGATATGTCGGAGCAATTTCTAGATTCGGATCAGTTATTTTCTCACCATCAATCTTAACCCCGCCTTGCTTAACCAAACGTCGCCCCTCGCCATTTGACGAAACCAATCCTGCATCCATCATCAATCGACACACCCATACCGGCTCACCGGATTCAACCAGCAATGTAGAAATATCATCGGGAATCTCTTTCTTTTTAAACTGCTGCACAAACTCCCCTTGAGCACAATCCGCTGTCGGAGCATCGTAAAATCGTGTCACCAATTCACGAGCCAGTGCCTTTTTACTCTCCATAGGATGCGCACCACCAGCGATCCCGGCAACACCATCCTTTATTTTCTGAAGCGATTCAAGATCTACATCAGAAAGGAGTTCATAATAACGCAGCATCAAATCATCGGAGATGCTCATCACCTTACCGTAGATATCCTTCGCCGGTTCAGTGATCCCTATATAATTACCCAGCGATTTGCTCATCTTATTCACACCATCAAGACCTTCGAGCAATGGCATAGTGACAACAGATTGTGGTTGCTGCCCACGCTGCTTCTGGAGTTCACGACCGACAAGCAGATTAAACTTTTGATCCGTGCCCCCGAGCTCAACATCGGCCTGCATTGCAACAGAATCATAGCCTTGAACCAGAGGATAGAGAAACTCATGAATGGCAATGGGCTGGTGTCCGGTAAAACGTTTATGGAAATCATCACGCTCCAACATGCGAGCCACAGTATAACTGGATGCCAGCGAAATGAGATCTGCCGCCGACATCTCACTCATCCACTCGCTATTAAAAACTACTTGAGTTTTTCCCGGGTCGAGAATCTTGAACACCTGCTCCTTATAGCTCTGAGCATTTTCAAGTACCTGCTCACGTGTCAATGGCTTACGCGTTTCATTCTTTCCCGTTGGATCACCAATCATTCCGGTAAAATCACCGATCAAAAACAGCACCTGATGTCCAAGATCCTGAAACTGCTTTAGCTTTTGAATCAAAACAGTGTGACCAATATGCAAATCGGGAGCCGTCGGATCAAAACCAGCTTTGATACGTAGCGGTACACCCGTTTCAACAGACTTCTTGATTTTAGCTTCTAACTCAGCATCAACAAGCACTTCGACAGCACCGCGCCGAATGATTGCCATTTGCTCTTCAACGGATTTCATAACTTTCTCGCCTTATCTACTCGATAGTTCTCGGATACTTTAAATGTTAGTTGTTTTCATGGCACATAACACGCTCAATTGCAGTTGCATGACCCGTCCGTTCATCAACATCAATCAACACACCACACAAGACCGGATTTTTCTTAGCCACTTCAAAACGTGCCGGCATTTGGGTGACAAATTTTTCAACCGCAATCTCTTTACGAATCCCAATGACAGAATCCCGACTGCCAGTCATACCGACATCGGTTTGATATGCCGTGCCGCCCGGTAATAGCTGCTCATCGGCCGTAGGAACATGAGTATGAGTACCAACAACAACCGACACCCGCCCATCTAAATAATGCGCCATAGCCATCTTTTCGCTACTGGCCTCCGCATGGAAATCAACCAGCACTACCGCAACATCGTCAGATAGCTGTTCAAGATAACTATCCGCCGTGCGAAATGGACAATCGAGGGTATTCATAAAAACACGCCCCTCGAGATTTATTACCGCGATTTTAGTACCAATATTGGTTTCATAGATCCCCATACCACGACCGGGAGTATCTGGCGGGTAATTACCGGGGCGCAGCACATCATCATGCCGGTCAAGACTAGGGATAAACTCCTTCTTGTCCCAGATATGATTTCCCGAGGTAATTACATGAACACCTAACTTACGAAATTCTTTTACGATGCCATCAGTCAGACCAAAACCACCAGCGGCATTTTCGCCATTGATGACAATAAAATCCACTGCATGACGATCGACAAGACGATCCAAGTTGCGCGACAAGATATTCCGCCCAGCGCGACCTACGATATCACCAATAAATAATATTTTCACAGCTTACCTTCAAGGAAACTACTTAGCATAACCAACTGCACGGGTTTCACGAATCACATTGACCTTAATTTGCCCGGGATAAGTCATCTCACCCTCAATTTTCTGGGCTATTTCACGCGCCAGCACATGGGCATGAGAATCTGAGACCAGATCACTGCTAACCATGACACGGATTTCGCGCCCTGCCTGTATCGCATAACAACTGTCAACCCCATCAAACGATGTCCCGATCTGTTCTAATTCTGCAAGTCGCTTGACATACGTTTCGAGCATCTCGCGACGTGCACCGGGTCGAGCGCCGGAAAGCGCATCTGCCGCCTGCACAAGTACCGCCAACACCGTTTCAGGTTTCTCTTCCTCATGGTGAGCTGCTATAGCGTGAACAATTGCAGCCGACTCGCCATATTTGCGTGCCAAATCGGCACCAATCAGCGCATGCGAACCTTCCACCTCATGATCCACCGCCTTGCCGAGGTCATGCAACAACCCCGCTCGCTTAGCCTGCTTCACATCAATCCCAAGCTCAGCAGCCATTACACCGCACAAAAAAGCAACTTCCAAAGAATGCTTTAAGATATTTTGCCCATAGGATGTGCGATATTTCAAGCGACCAATCAACTTAACCACCTCAGCGTGAATACCATGCACTCCAACATCAAATGTCGCCTGCTCGCCCGATTCACGAATTGACAGAGTCACATCCTCTTCGGCTTTTTTTACAATTTCCTCAATACGCGCCGGATGGATACGACCATCCGTCACCAACTTTTCTAAAGCTATGCGAGCAACTTCACGTCGAACAGGGTTAAATCCGGAAATGATCACCGCTTCAGGCGTATCATCAATAATGAGATCAATCCCGGCGGCGGCTTCTATTGCACGAATATTTCGCCCTTCACGACCGATGATCCGCCCCTTCATTTCGTCTGACGGTAAAGGAACTACACTCACCGTTTTCTCAGCCACATAATCTCCAGCATAACGCTGAATAGCCAGAGCAAGAATATCCTTAGACTTTTTATCCGCTGTTTCACGAGCTTCATCTTCGATCTGCTTAATACTCCGCGCTGCATCATGTCGCGCCCGATTTTCCATCGTTTCCATCAGATGTTGACGCGCCTCCTCGGAAGTCATACCAGAGATCTGTTCTAATTGTGCAGTTTGTTGCTGGACTAAACTTTCAACTTCGACATCCCGCACTTTAATTAAAGATTCTTGCTGTGCAAGATCTCTTTCCCGAACCTGCGCTTCACTGTCACGTGTTTCCATCATACGATCTTTACGATCAAGATTTTCCTCACGCTGAATCAGCCGTTTCTCCTGCCCCTGCATTTCACGGCGCAACTCACGAGCCTCCTCTTCCCATTCCGACTTAGCTTTTAGCACCGCATCTTTAGATTGAAGATCCGCCTCCTTGCGCACAGTAACAGCTTCTTTCCTGGCATTTTCCAACAACTGCTCCGCTATTTTCTCGGCGCTTCCTATCCGCGTCTCATCTAATTGACGACGAATATATGACCCTAGAACGACACCGCCACCTAAAGCGATTAACATAAATAATATAGTATCCACACAGACCTCTTGCGCTAAAGCATAAAGAAATTATAAATCAAACGACAACATCTCTTGATCAGTAACCAACCAATCAAGGCTAACATCGTGGGCTTCACACGGAAGACACGCCCCCAATTGAAAAGCATAGCCCAACCCTACTAACACACAGGAAGATGGTCGACCTTCAAAAGCTCGATCATAATAGCCCTTTCCATATCCCAGCCGGGCACCACAACGATCAAATGCAAGCCCAGGCACCACAACAAGATCAATTTCACCAGCCGGAACCACATCGCCTCCACAGGGTTCCAAAACACCGAAAGAACCAAGCGTCAGATCTTGCCTCGAATGAACGACAACGAAAACCATTTGTTCACCTTCAACGCAGGGATAAACTACCCGCTTCCCCGCTATCAAAGCAGCATCAAGCAACTGGCAGGTTTCCACTTCGCCACGAATCGGAGCATACAATGCAATCACCTGCGCCGTAGCAAACAGATCGTGGCGCAACAAGCGTCGTTGCACCCTGTGACCAGCCTCGCACCTCTGCTCTTCAGTTAAACGGCGACGCATCAACAGCTGCGACTGCCTGATGCGTTTTTTTTGCATAACACTCTCAAAAAACAACAGAAAAAGGCGACACAATACTACTTTTAAAAATTGAAACACCAACTAAGATTAAACAACGAAAACAAGAAACGGAAGGAGTGAATGACCTAAAAGCCTCGAGGGGCAAAAAAGGTGACCCAAATAGACATGAAGACCTGATTTTGCCAGTCCCGTCGATAACGAAAAAAGAAGGTAAAAGATACCAAGCACGTCAACAATATTGAAAGCATCGCACCGTATAAATTCAATTTATGTTAATCCGTTCGCCATGTCCCGATCTTGCAATCAGTAAACCAATGGCATTCAACAACACGACCAATAAAAAGAACCTATACGAGATACCAGCTTACCGGAAAACACCAATACACTGCGCACTCACAACGCACCCTCTTACGTTTCAGTGGTCAATGCTGCGGATAATTTGTCGTCCAGCCTATGCAGTTTGTCCGATACATTCTGCGAATCGTCAAGTTGATTTTGTAGTTCAAGATAAGAACCTGCAACATTTAAAAAAGCCAAAACAGTAGCATTCATCGTGTTTGCCGTTGCACCTGTATCCAAAATTTCAGCAATACGAGCATCAACAAAAGCAGCGACATGCTGCACTTCATCGAAGGAACGCGAACTGCGAATCGAATATTGTTGACCCATTATTGTCAGTTGAACAGCTTGCTTCAAGAGCTTTCCCTGTCCAACGAGTCCAACTGACTCACAATTCGATCTAACTCCTGCTCAACAAAATCACGTTCCTGAATAAGGGTGTCTCTCTCCTCACTCAAACGCTGACAATCGTTCTCAAACTGTTGCTTTTGCTGCAACAGTTGGTCTATTTTTTCCTCAAGGCGAACTAAAACATCCAAATTCATAGCCATTTAATCCAATTCATAGGAAACTGTCATATAGAACTCAAAAAACTTTTACTAAATTAAATAAGCCCGACGTTACCTGTAAAGTAAGAGTAAGTAAAGCCCCGACAAAAGTCAAGAACCTTAATGATTTTCGAATAGTGCATCGACAAATATTTCAGGATCAAATGGTCTCAAATCGTCAACACCCTCACCGACACCAATAAAACGTACCGGCAGTCCAAGCTCTACGCCAATGGCGACAGCCATTCCCCCCTTTGCCGTACCATCAAGTTTCGTTATCGCAATCCCGGTAATACCAATAGCCTCCTGAAACAACCGGGCCTGTACCAAAGCATTTTGACCCGTTGTCGCATCCAAAACTAGCAGGGTCTCATGGGGCGCCTGAGGAACTTCTCGTTGCATAACCCGACGAATTTTCTTCATCTCTTCCATCAGGTTCACTTTGGTATGCAAACGACCTGCGGTGTCGAGAATAAGAATATCGGCATTGCGAGCC
The DNA here is from genome assembly GCA_034722515.1 of Thermodesulfobacteriota bacterium. Lineage (GTDB taxonomy): Bacteria > Desulfobacterota > Desulfuromonadia > Desulfuromonadales > Desulfuromonadaceae > Desulfuromonas. The sequence goes on from JAYEOA010000045.1 coordinate 5,807, forward strand.
ACGGCAGCCTTGACGGAATCAAACGCCACAGCAGCAGGATCTGAACCTTCATTATGACGAATCACACTAACACCTGTGCGCTCACCCCAGACCGACAACTGATCAGCAGCAGCGGCACGAAAGGTATCGGCTGCGCCTAGAATCACCTTTTTACCCTGCCCAGAATACAGATGCGCCAATTTCCCAACAGTGGTTGTCTTGCCAACACCGTTCACGCCGATAACCAACAAGACAAACGGCTCATCACGAACAATATCTAGCTCCGCAACATTCAACGTCATCAGACGAAGAATCTCCTCTTTCAATACACCACGCAACGCTTGCGCCCCTTCAATCTTATCGTCAACAACGCGACGCTTAAACGCATCAATCAATAACTGAGTAGTTTTCATACCAAAATCTGCCGTAATAAGGATCTCCTCCAGTTCTTCGAGAAAATCGGTATCAACAACGGATGCCGAGCCAAACAACGCATCAACCCGCCCCAACAATGCAGCTTGAGTTTTGGACAGCCCCGCCTTCATCCGTTCAAAAATCGAAGCGGGCTGTTGTTCTGCCACCGGTTCAGACCGAACGTCCAACTGAGGCTCTCCTGCCGCATCCCCAAGCCGCACTTTATCTACCACATCTACTAGCGGCTCAACAGTCGCAACCCCCTTCGCCTTCCTGCTCCGCCGCCGGACAACCCGCCATGTCAACAATAAAACCAGCAGCGTTGCTACCCCATAGAGGCAAGCGTAGAACACCATCAACTGCTGCTCTTCGGGAACCCCCAGTTGACCAAGATAGCTTAAAACAATTTGCAACAACTCCTCGCTTAAAACAACCAGAGCCGCACACCAAGCCAAGACGATCTCAACAACAGCATGACAAGACCGATAAACTTTTTCCATTAGTTCAGACCACTGCATAAAACCCACTATCCATTAATTGGTTAATTAATAATTGAGATTATAACCACTCAGCACCTCTCAAGCTGGGCACGCTGAATAGTTACTTGAGATTAAGATATTTCAAAGTGCAACGCCTTCACACAACGGCGTGCAATGGTGCAAATTTGCGCAGCATGCCCAGTATGCGGCGCAGCAACCGCCAGATAATACTCTGAAGTGATCGGAAAAACAAACCAATCTGCACCAGCGACCCGAATCGCCACCTCCTCAACCATTCCTGACCTAGTAGCAGAAGCAATTTGGTACAATTGATTCAAAAGGATTCCCAGATGCGCACCGAATATTTTCAGGTCATCATCATCATCACACAAGCCAGAGGATAGCCAATCAACAGCCTCCCCATCCCAATCTGCGATAATAGCACTGCACACGCCAAGGTTAGCATCAAGCAAACCCGCTAATATATGTTTAAATGGCATATCAATCCTACTCCCGACCTATCTGCTTAACATACAACAATCCATGTCACCAACTCATCAACAGTTAACTAATTTGCACTAAAAACACCAAACAGCCTGACATACTAACACCTCTGCCCTGCCTCGACCAACAACCTTCAACAAACAAACACAAATTTTAGTGCCAGCAAAAACACCCCGTGATAGACTCACAATTTAACTTCCATGACATTCACCTGAAGGATTAAAACATGCTTCGGCGCATCACATTAACCTTGTTGCTCTTCACAGCACTGCCGCTGCTGCTCGCCCTTGGCGCCTGGGCTTATATAGCCACCCATCAACAGCACATTAGTACCCTTGTTTCAAATCAACTCACCAAGCAGCTAAACACTCCGGTAATATTACAAAAAGCACACTTGGGTTTTCACCCGGTCCCAACACTAGACTTTAAAGATATTACGGTAAACACCCCGAACCAGAATCTTAATATTAGTATCTCCAGGGTGCACCTCCAGTTTTCCTGGCATGCCCTGTTAAAGGGTAATGTAGCCTGTTCTGAATTTATCATTGTATGCCCCGATATCTACTGGGAGATCACCGACCAGGCACCAACAAAAAATGCGACAGACAAAAAAACACTACCTGCCCAGATACTGGCAACTATCAATGCAGCCATCAGTACGCCCATCGACAAGATTAAACTAAGCAATGGCACATTGCATATAATTGACCGTCGTTTGCCCGCCAAAGCAACAGCACATCGACAATGGCAACTCAAGCAAATCAATGCCACCATCACTGCCAAAGCAGAAACAAACACCAAAACAGAAACAAACAATGTACAGGTACAACTCAAGGGAACATTGATTCAGAAAGATTCCACATCAGCGCCGTTTTCGCTACATGGGCAGATTAAACATTTACTGTCAAAATGGTCAGACACCCAGATCCAACTTCAGGCACGCATCGCCAACATTAACAGCACCATCGTGCACCTTCCGGCAAAGTACCACCTAGGTGGAGCCTTCAACGCCAGACTCGACCTTGACGGTCAGATCAGTTCGGGACTAAACATCTTGGCAGATCTCACCGCCATAACCAGCAACCAACAACTCACCATCGGCATCAATGCGCCCTTGCCCATTAAATCGCTAGGGGTGAGCACGATCATGCAATCCGCCGACAAACAACTGCATTTTCGCCAACTAAAGCTATTCTATAATAAGCTACTAGTCACCGCTACGGCCTGCGTTGTCCACCTACGAACCGAGCCATTCCTGCACGCCGAACTACATAGCAACGCACTAAAACTTGCACATATCATCCCCTGGCTGCCACAGTCAATAGCACAAGCTTTACCCAAAGGAGCAGACCACGCATTACTCCAATGTCAGCAACTAAATATTGCTGGGAAGATCAACAACCTTGACATCATTGAAGGTCACTTCACACTCCGGCATCCTCAACTCGACTTAAGCCACAAACACCTACATGCCCGGGGAGCTGTTGATATCAACATCAATTACAGTGACCAAAACCACTGGAATATCAGCGCCGATCTTACCCCGTGCGCCATCGATCTGGCAGGAGTAATCCAAAAAAAATCGGGCGAAAAAGGAACATTGCACGCTCGACTGCAACAAGCCAAAAAGCAACCAGAACATGCGAATAAACCAAGAGAGAGCCAAAGAGGGGCACAAAACAAGGCACAATGGCAACTAACCAATGGTGAATTACACATTCCCGGCTACCAAGTTCTATTCTCCGGCGAATACAACAGCGGCGGCGATAACGGAAACTATCAACTCAACCTCAACGTCCCCGAATATCAGCTTGAAACAATCGCCAACAAGATCCCCCTACTTAAACAGATGGAGCTAAAGGGTACCATTGCAGCAAGCTACCAACTGCAGGGTCAGATAAATCAATCCCCAATGGGATCAGGTCAAATAAGGTTAAATGATTGTGCCATCTCCCCTACCTTCGTCATTGCCCCCATCCACCACATCAACGGGATAATTTCACTCGATGGCTTTAGCGCACAAGCGCAAGAATTATCCGTCGGTCTCGGCGATTCAAACATGAAGGTTGCTGCCTCCATTACCGACTTACGCCAACCGATAGCCGAACTACATGCCACAGGAGATGGTGTCATCGCCAAAGATCTGGTGTTTAACTCCCCCGAGACACTGTTAAATAATCTCGATGGACAAATCGCCATCCACGCTCAAGGCATTGACTTTATCCAAATCGATGTTGATCTGGCTCAAGGAACCCATGCAAAGGTCAGCGGCAAGCTGTCCTTCAGTCCCCCCTTACTTGAACTGGACATCAACGCACCATACGCCAACATTAACGAAGTTATCGCCCTGTGGAACGATGGCGAATCCAAAAACGCAGACGACCAGCAAGCAACAGCTCCATTAACAAAAGAGTTCATCCACATCAATACCCATATTGACCAAGGGATCATCAGTGGATTCAAGTTCCAGAATACTCGCGGTTTTATCCACTATGGTCAGGAACGACTACGCATTGACCCTATATACTTTGAAGCCGAATCCGGCTTCGGCACCGGGACTATTCTCATAGCCGATAAACAGTCACCATCTATCTTAACAATTGATGGAACCGTAACCAACATCAACGCCGACAAGGTTTATCGCCAAATCCTACGCCACAAGGGGGTGGTTACCGGACAACTAAACGGCTACTTCACCCTGCAAGGGCCCATAGGAAACACCATGGAAAACAATATAAACAGCACGTTTTTGCCCAACGCACAGGGGACATTTCATCTTGACATCAAACAAGGGGTTCTGCGCCAGTTCAGTATTATTTCCAAGGCATTTTCGCTACTCAACGTAACCCAGCTACTAACCTTCAAATTACCCGACATGGATAAAGAGGGTATGCCGTTCAGACACGTAAATGGCGAAATCAGCCTGAATAAAGGAATTTTGAGCAGCAAAAATCTGATAGTTGACAGCCCGGCTATGAGACTTTCCGTTGTCGGCGAGTATAACCTGATGGGTAATAATCTCGATCTAATCATGGGGTTTAAACCTCTGGGCACCGTCGATACAGTTTTCACCCACATTCCCGTCGCCGGATGGCTCCTGACCGGAAAAGAACAAGCCGTAATTACCAGTTACTTCAAGATATCCGGCGCAGTGAATGACCCCAATGTTCGTATGCTACCCGGGCGCTTTGTATCCGACACCATCTTTGGCATTTTCAAACGCACACTGCAACTACCCAGCACCCTGATAACTGACCCGAAAAAGCTATTAATGAATCGCAAGGATTAACTACTCAGCACCTCTCAAGCTGAGCACGCTGAATAGTTACCGCAAGGATTAACTACTGACAGCAAACAATAAATTGTGGTAAAATCACGCAGTTAATTATTACGCTAAAATCCAGTCAAGCCATCTTCAGGAGCAACTGCCATGTTCAAAATATCTGAAAAAGGACACAACATCCGCAATATGTTTAATGACATCGCCCCACGCTACGACCTGTTAAACCGCCTACTCTCATTGGGGATCGACCGCCGGTGGCGACGCTTTGCCGTAGGACAACTACAAATCCCACCCGGTGGAATGGTGCTCGATGTAGCCACGGGTACCGGCGATGTTGCGCTGGAGATTGCCTCGCGCACGCCAGATTCAGTGCGTATTATCGGTGAAGATTTTACTCAGGGGATGCTACTAAAAGGGCATGAAAAGATTGCCGCATCTGAATACCGCGACCGGATCATGCTGGTGAATGCACCCTGTGAGGCGATTCCCCACCCGTCCAATCTGTTTGATGGCGTAACCATCGCCTTTGGCATTCGCAATGTCGTTGATCGTCAAGCGGGGCTGGCCGAAATGTGCCGGGTACTTAAATCGGGAGGACGAGCGGTTATCCTAGAATTTTCCACACCGAAAAACCCCATTTTTAAAACGATTTACACCACGTATTTCCACAAAATTCTCCCCTTCATCGGCGGGCTGGTCTCCAAACGTAGCGCATATAAATATCTACCCGATTCCGTTGCCGAATTTCCGGTGCAACAACAATTCAAGGAGATGATAAGCGAAGCCGGATTTAGCGACATTCGTCATCACGACCTCACCTTTGGAATCGCTACCGTGTATGTGGGTGTTTGCCCGTAAGACAATTACTTTAGCGCTGTTTTTTATTCACCCGATAGACAAACGCCAACACCTCGGCCACCGCCTGATACAACTCAACCGGAATTTCGCTTCCTACGGGCACCTTGGCTAATAACTCAGTCAAATCTGCATCCTGAGTTATTTCCAGCCCTGCCTTTTGTGCTGCCTTGATAATTTGCTCGGCAATTTGCCCTTTACCACTGGCGACCACCAGTGGTGCGTCACCTTGGTCTTTATCGTATTTAATAGCAACAGCTTTTTTACCCTTATCAACATCGTCCACCACTACACCCGCGCATCAAAAACCGGCTGTTGACCAAATTGCCCCGGTTGACCAGACTGCAAGCGGCGCAATAGCACCAATGCCGGATCTTCAGCACCCGTTGTCACCTGAATTGAGCGGATAGAGAACGGTTGCAGTGCTTCATGTAGTTCCTCGCAATATCCCTCAACTAACGCAACAGTTTCTTCGTCCGCACACTTTATCCGCACAAATAACCCCTGTTGCTCAAAAAGCAAATTAACCTGCATAACACCAAGCTGTTGCATAGTGAAATTCAGCGACACCAAATGCCCTGCCGCCTCATCATCACTAGCGGATTCTGGCGATTGCTGCTCAAACAACACATAACCTTGCTCCAAAAAATCGAGCGGCAACGGTAAAAACAACACCCCATCCTGCGCCAAACGTAACCGGCACACCTGTAACACCTCCAACTGCTGCGCCATTTTAGACGAACTATCCCGCACAGATTCAGGCAAATCACTATTATTTTGTAATGAGTGCAACATCCCCTTAAGCCCTTTATTGGCCTGTTCAGGCTGATCCTTGGTCAACAATGCTTCAAAATCCATCCCCAACATTCGAGCAAGATTAACCAGCAAACGACTATCGGAGGAGTTCATCGATCCCACCAAGCGTGCCGTAAGATGTTCGAGTTGCCCCCATTGTCCAGACGACAGCGCCCCTTCAAGCGCTTGTCGCTGGACAACGCTCAAGTCACTATCCAGCGTAGGACGCAAAATGGAAACCACAGTGGAATTTGTAGCTCCGGCGACGGAAGATGTCGATGCGGCAGCGGGATTATTTAAAGCACTATTCAATACTGTTGCAGACACCACCTTTGCTCCCGTTAGCGATTGCCGGGATAGTGTAGTTGCACCGTTCGCACCTGACAACACCGTGCCTACAGCCGCATGACCGACAGGTTCCACTATCGTTGATGCTGCTGCTGTAGTTGCTGCTGCTGCTGCTGCTGTTGTTGCCGCAGTTGTTGCTGCTGCTGCTGCTGTTGTTGCCGCAGTTGTTGCTGCTGCTGCTGTTGTTGCCGCAGTTGTTGCTGCTGCTGCTGCTGTTGTTGTTGTTGTTGCCGCAGTTGCTGCTGCTGCTGTTGTTACCGCTGGTGAAGGCGTTGCCCCCACAGGGCGTTGCGACAATAATTTCGACAATTGCGAACCCAACTCGCACCGATGATCAAACAGATGCAACAGCCGCAACACACTCGGATCAGCCTTGCCACTGCTAATTTGCAATTTAAGCTGTGGCTGCGTTGCCACCACTTGTAAATTCAGTTTTTGCCCCGTTGTTAGTGGTTGCTCTGTCTGCGCCGACATCTTATGCTGACCAAGTTCAAGCACAACCTGCTGCTGTCCCCCTTCAACCACCGTAACAGGTAGCACCTGATGTAAAATCAAATTATGTTGCAACACGCCATCGACCCCCTTGGTCGAAATGACAGGCTGAACATGATAAGGCTGTTGTATTACGGGCGCGATAATATCCATAAGCACTCTTCGTCAGCGCTGATTCGTTTCTTTAATATACAACAAAGCCACTGCCCAGATATTCCGGGCAGTGGCTTGAGCAATTTATATTACGGTTTCATTACAGGGACAAAAAGGAGAAATTAAAAACCGACAATCTGCACCTTGGTTCGCAACTGACGGCGCTGTTCTGACAAACAAAACGAAATAACCCGATCCAGCGCCTCGGGTTGTATATCATAGAAATGAAATGCCAGCTCAAAGCCTCCACGCAGCCTTTCATCCACTCGCACAATAAGCCCCTTACACGCTACGGGATCCACCTCGGGGATATGCAGTTCAAGCTCATAAGTATCCCCCAGCGAAGCTCGACCTTCAGCTAATATCAGCACACCATTACCGCTAAGATTAACCGTAGATGACTGAACAACAGGCGCTGGACTCGAAGACATAGTTTCTTTACAAGACAACACCTTAATCACCGTATTAACGCGAAAGTACTCGCGCTGCTGAGAATAAGCAAACGATTCAACAGCCAAAACACGCAACATCCGCGCACTGATCATCTCATCCACATGGACATACATCGAAACTGTTCCGCCACGGGTATCGAGGGATAGGAGCATTTTCCCACCTATTCGGATTAGCTCACTCGGCAATTCTCCCGAACGAAACTTCAACTCTAGGTAAGGCTCAGCGATAATCCGCGCCACAGCTTCAAGACGCACCTTATCCCCATCTTGTTTTATAATAAAAGCCCGCAACAAAGTAGGCTTTTCCAAATGCTTAAACAGCGCAAATTCTGCCACGACAACCCTATACTTATTAATTCACCACCACCACAACAACGACGACGACACACCAGAAGATGATCGATCCTAGCAATCTTTGATTCACACCCTCGACTTAACAATACGTCCCTGATTGTGTGTAGACTGTTTATATCTGCCCAAAAGCGCCCGACCACTTTTCAAACCAGCCAGTTCACTAGAAATGAGCGCCATAATGCCATCAATCTTAGGCAAAAGCAAATGATTCAAGTCCAGAACCTGTGCTATCAATTCGCTACGCTGCACATACAGCGGATGCTTGGCAACAACAACATCCGAACAGCGCAACAATTCCAACAAATTGGCATCATGCTGCTGCGCCGCAGCCTGCTGCGCGTTAAAATCATGAATCAATTCCTCTAAATTAGCATCACTTACCGTAAGCGAATTAGAGATCATCTGCAGTTGCAGCAAAATAGCCTGATAATGTTCAATAGAACACAACAGGCTATTTTCAAGCTGCGGCGATATTTGATAAGATGTGGAATTGATCGGCATAGAACCCTCGAAACAGGGATGAACAAAGAGGAACCTACTACTATCCGGCAGAACTCAAAGGTCGGTAATTAGCAGGCAATTCCGATTTCGCCGCTGTTTGCCCCGAGACATTCCCGGTCGATTGCCCAGTCTTTTGCGTACTAGCAGCATTTTCCTTACGCGCTACCTCAATCGCCTCCACCCACGTGCCACGCAAGTCGAGGAGTAAGGTTTCCACCACTTTGAGCTTTTCTATATCATTATTCAAATTAGCTTTAGTCAATTCATTATTCATAAACGCATACAACGCATCAAGATTAGCCGCAATTTCACCACCAATACTGTGATCGAGAGTATTAGCAAACTCAGTAATAATTGCCATCGCCCGGCTTACACCATTGAGCTTTTGCACCCGATCACCCGATTCGATACCATTCATCGCCTGACGGGTAAAGCGGATAGCTGCGTCATACAGCATAACAAGGATCTGCTCCGGCGATGCCGTAAGAATTTGATTTTGTTGATATTGCTGAGTATAGGCATTCATAATTAATTCCCTGTCATCATATTGTTTAACATATCCATCTGTTGTGTCAAAAAGCTACTTTGAGCGTTCAATCCACTAACAATTAACTCCATAGCTGAAAAACGCGCCCGCATGGTTTCTTCTTTTTTTGCCAACAGTGGCTCTGTACGTAAAATTTGCTCATCAAGACGCCTGATCGTACTATCGTAGCGATCCTGCTTCTCGGCGTACATCCCCGACCCCGCCCCGGTAAGTTGCAGCAGGGTAGTGTTAAACTTCTTCATCACGCCATCGGTCTCGCCCCTACCGGCCAACAAACCAACAACACCATCGAAATCAGTTTCCAGTGCAGTATCCAACGTCGCTTCGTTAAGATCGATAGAGCCATCCTTCTGGGTAGAAATCCCCAACTGCGATAGCACCTGCATCGAACCACCATCCACCACCGACGACAGCAACGATTGCAACTGACGCTTAACACCGTTGACGGTACTATCACCGCGCACCACATCACTCAAGAGATCTTCGGCACCATCTTCTATTTCCTGTGCCGTAGGCGCAGTAGCGCCGAACTCGGCATAACCCGCCGAAATCCAATTCATCACCTCATTATAGCTACTGACAAAGGTATCGAGCTTTTCCTTCAAGGTATCAGTACCCGGCTCCACCGTCATCAACGTGGTGTCATATACCGGTGGATCAGCCCAATTCAATGGTTCAACCCCGGTCTCGGGCGTACCAGTATATGAGGTAGAACTCACATCACCAAGATGCAACGTCACCCCGGCAATTACCCCCGTCAGGGTATTACTATCGCTCTCCACCCGAATACCATCAACAATAGCTACCGCCTGCTGAGCGCTGCGGGTTTCGGTCAAATTTAAATTGATCGGAGTTCCCCCAGCATCTTCCAAATTACTACTAGTGGCAAAGCTGATGGTCGCGTCTTCACCCGTTAATACCAGATGGTAGGCATTAGCATCACGCCCATCGTTAATAATGGTCGCCTGCACCCCCGTTGATTCAGACAAGGCATTAATCGATTCAGCCAAACCGATCAGCGAGTTATTTGAATCGTCGATAGTGATCGTTTCATCACCAACGCTAAATGTCCCCGAACCGAGTACAGCATCCGTTTGCGAACTCAACCCGCCGCTCACTGTTTTTTGTACCTGAGCCAATTGCGACACCGCTACATCATAGCTACCACTGGCGGCACCATCGCTGCTGGCGGTAAAGGCATCCTCCGAACTAAGGCTAATACTACTGGTTCGCACCTCACTGGTGATGTTAAGTCCACCAACTGCCTCACGCAAATCATCCAGACGGGTATCTAGCTGCTTAAACGCCTGCAAACGCGTCGCCTCGGTTTCCTTCTGTTTTTCCAACCGATCCAGCGGTCGACGCTCCAACTCCATCAACTGAGTAACAATGTCATCCGTCGGTAATCCGGTAGCTAATCCGCCAAAAGTAACTCCTGACATAGCTAACTCCTTTACTTAAAAGCAGCAAACACAAAACCTTATTACTCTCATCGACACCATTAGCTATTTTCTATAGCAAAATCTGTTAGATAATGCCCGACCTACAAAATTATTCTTAAAACATGTGTAGAGACGTTGCATGCAACGTCTCTACGTTCGTTATCCTACCCCTGCGTATCGACAATATTGCCACGCAGCTCATCCAATTTACTCGATAACTCCAACACCTCTTCAGCCGGAACCTGACGAATCACCTCATCGGTTTTAGTATCAACAATTTTAACCACCAACTGATCGGCTCCGGCATCATTTTCGAAGCGAACACTATACAAGCCATCCTCGGTCAACCCTTTAATCTGAGTCAACAGCTCCTCGGGTTGCACCTTGCTTTTATCCGGCGCAGTTGCAACTACGTCACTACCGCCATCTTTTGCTTTGCGCTCAGCAGCAACATCATCACTGGGCTTTTGCAACGCTTGCTGGGTCACACCAGCCATATTTACTGAATCTACATTCATGATTTCCTCCTCTCAAACCTACTATTAAGTTAGCATACTGCTGGAACCACCCCCCCCAGCCACATTAATTACTGCCAACGCAAACCGCGCAATACATCTTCGCTATTACTTGCGCTAAACACTCTATCAATGGCATCGTCCAGTTCCAACTCTTTGGGTAACTGCAGCACCCAATCGATGAATCTGAACAATTCTAATATATCTTTTTTTGGCGTACGCTTTTTCGTACAGGCTGCGTACAATTTCCAGTTTGGCATTGAGTTTTTGGCGTTTATTATAAACAATCTTCGAACACAGATAAAAGCAAAACTCTGTTCTTTTGTTTTAGGATCTTAAACCCGAATTCAATATTTTTTACATTGCCTTTATCCGCCCTTATCTGTGTTCATAAATAAGCTTTTGACCTTGTTTTACCTTCTACGATACGCCAAACAATTTCAGAGCCACGCCCAGCACCCCGAGAAATGAGACAAAAATTGATATACTGAACATACGCATGGTAAAACCACGCTGTTCCTTATCGCGATCTTGCAAATTATCCGACAAGCGGTCAATCGACTGTATCATCTGCTCAAAACGATTATCCACCTGCTCAAAGCGTTTATCCACCTGCTCAAAACGCCTATTATTGTCCTCCTTCATTTCGTCAAAACGCCTGTCCACCTGCTCGAAACGGTTATTGGTATCCTCCTTCATTTCGTCAAAACGCCTGTCCACCTGCTCGAAACGGTTATTGGTATCCTCCTTCATTTCGTCAAAACGCCTGTCCACCTGCTCGAAACGGTTATTGGTATCCTGTTTCGCATCATCAAAACGTCTATCCATATCGCTACGAAAATCTTTCATTTCGCTTTCGATACGAATCACCCGATGCTCCAGATGGTCGAAACGTGCCTCAAAATATTTAGACGAGGGAATAATATTGGCAACAATAATATCCAGCGTATCCTTGTTTATCGGCAGTTTTTCTCCGGTTGGCTCTATGCGCGGTATTTCGTTTTTTTCATCTGTCATCATTTTTTTCCTCCATACCACAGTGTAACACATCGAAAAACCGTTGTATTTCGTGTTTTTATACCCTGCATAACGATAAGACGCTGAGAGAGTCAAAATCTTAAAAACAATCATCGAACACAGATAAAAGCGGATGAACACAGATAAAACCATAAGCCCTGTTCTTTTGTTTTAGGATCTTAAACCCGAATTCAATATTTTTTACATTGTCTTTATCCGCCCTTATCTGTATTCATAAATAAGCTTTTAATCTTGTTTTATACGCCAAACAATTTCAGAGCCACGCCCAGCACCCCGAGAAATGAGACAAAAATAGAGATGCTGAACATGCGCATAGTAAAACCACGCTGTTCCTTATCGCGATC
>JAYEOA010000046.1:0-49912 GCA_034722515.1 Thermodesulfobacteriota bacterium
TGTGCATGCATTTGATGGTTCAGGCAGCAAAAAAATACTCAAATTATTGGATTAATAAAATAGGGGGTAATTCAGGCGAGAGCAACTATGCGGCAAATAGCTGCGGGTTTGGGGTGGTGTTTACAAATATTAACAATAAGTAGTATTATGAAACAGAGGGTATAATGATATGCCTATTCTTGCAGTTTTTTTCGGTATCGTTGTGCGTATGTGGCATGATGACCATGCGCCACCCCGTATTCATGTTAAATACCAAGGTTTTGAAGCTTTAGTACATATTTCCGATGGAATTATTCATGAAGGTCGGTTACCACGCAAGGCCGCATCCCTAGTAAAAGAGTGGGTGTTGTTGCATCAGGAGGAGTTGCTGGTAAACTGGGAGAGAGCCCAGACCTTTGAACCTTTAGAGCGTATTCAGGGAGCTGATTATGATTAAGTTGCTAAGCTGTCAATGGCAGGGAGATTTTGTCATATTTCTTGAATTCTCTGATGGTTTGAGTGGCTATTTTGATCTCAATGAATATATTTCTACCCGACACGGTTCATTACTGGATCCGTTGTATGATGAATCTTTTGCCCAACGTTGCTTTGTCGATGAAGGTGCATTGTGCTGGCCTCATGGTCTTGAATTATCTCCCGCAAGTTTGTATAAGCATTGTCTTGTTGCGGAAGTTGCCTGAAAAATCAATTAAAGTACTATAGGGAAGATCGAGGGGACGGGGAAGATCGAGGGGGCGTAGCTGACTACCTAGATAAATTACAGATAAGTACTATAGATTACCACAAAGGAGTAAATATAATGAATCTTGTGCGACAAACATGCCCTCATGTCTAGCAGTCTGTCGGACTTAGCAATAATCTACTGCGAAATCGTCTGATCGGTGCATATTCCCTCACATTTTCGACAAATAGGCTCACTATTCGCTCTAAAATGTTCGAAAATCTGCCCACGACCAGTTTATTTCTCGTTACGATTCGCCAAGTCCGACAGGCTGCTAGATAACCGTGTAAGGTTGTTGAGGCACTGGTTTGTAGGTTGTTAATTGCTAATGGTGAAACGGTTCATTCACATAAGTAGGTGGGTCGCTCTTAAGTAAAGAACCATCGTGTCTTTTAGCAGTGTTAGGAGCGTGGCTGTTAAAGTAAATTAGCATTCAGTCTTAACTGATTGGGGGCTTTTAAACTAAAAAGGAAGTAAAAATGGCTGAAAAAGTAACAATAGATGGTAACGACTACCCAATTGATTCACTAAGCGATAAAGCCAAAGCAGATCTTGGCTCATTGCAGCTTGTCGATCAAAAGATCGCTCAAAATCAGCAAGAACTGGCGATCCTTCAGACTGCCAGAAATAGTTATGCCCGTTCACTTGGTGAACAACTGCCAGAAGATAAAAAAACCGTCAATTAATATTAACCCCCAGCCCTGAATAGGTGCTGGGGTTTTGTTTTAATAGGAAGCAAAATGCCTAAATTTATACCTGTTACTAAAACCGATTTTGCTGATAAACGCTGGAATCGAATCAGCAAGTATTCGTTTACTTCTGATGATACAATTTGCCCATTGGTTGTACAGGAAATGACCAAAGCCGTTTTGTCATTACCCATCGCCATTGCTTATATCAACGAGCAACCTACACCTGTTGCTGTGCAAGGGATTAAACCAAATAGTAATGTTCTTGTCGATGGCAATGGTAAATGGCTTGGTCGTTATATCCCAGCAGCTTATCGAAGTTATCCCTTTGTCTTGGCAAAAACAGACCAAGATGACCAAGTTCTGTGCTTCGATGAAGACAGCGAACTTTTCTCTACCGATGGTGAAGCCTTCTTCGATGATAATGGTGACCCCTCAGAAACAGTCAAGGGAATCATGAGCTTTTTGACTCAGGTTCAAAAGAGCCGCATATCTACGCAACAGATGTGTACATTGCTACATGATAAAGAATTGATCCAACCGTGGCCGATCACAATCAAAGCTGAGACCGCAGAGGTTCCGGTTGAAGGACTGTTCCGTATCAATGAAGCTGCTCTTAACGCCTTAGATAAAGACGACTTTGACGAGGTTCGTCAAGCAGGAGCATTACCGCTGATTTATTGTCAATTACTCTCTATGCAGCATTTGATGGGGATAATGAAGCTGGTTGAGCAACGTGATCAACAAGTACAGAATCAAGCAACGCAAGAGCTTGATATTGATAAGATGTTTGGTGAAAGTGACGGTCTGTTTAAATTTTAAGCGGAGAGTTTAAAGGCTATGGTTGTTGCCCAAAACTTAAATTACAACTTTTATCAGGCTTTTAACGGAGCAGGTTTTTTCTTTCTGCGAAAGCATTATCAAATGATCATTGAGAAAGTGTTTAAGGGGTAGCTGCTGGATTTTTTTTGTAGCGATAGAGTTATGGAATCTATTTTAGTAACGGGAGCGTCAGGCTTTGTTGGCTCGGCAATAATTGATAGCTTGGATAAGTGCTTAGAGTTTAGCCCCTGTGCTTCGGTGCGCGGTGAAAATTTTATTTTTCCTGATGCTGTTAACGTTGTTCAGGGTGCTAATTTGGATAAAAAAACCGATTGGGCTGTTGCATTGCAGGGTGTAGACGTTGTAGTTCACGCTGCGGCCAGAGTTCATGTGATGCACGATGTTGATATTAATCCTCTCGTTGAATACAGGCGGGTGAATGTTGAAGGCACGCTTAGTCTGGCTCAACAGGCTGCGGCATGCGGGGTCAGGCGGTTTGTTTTTATCAGTTCTATTAAGGTTAATGGCGAAGAGACGTGCCAGAATAAGCCGTTTATGGCTGATAACCTTCCTGCCCCTGTCAATCCTTATGCAATTTCAAAAATGGAAGCTGAACTAGGGTTGCAACAAATTGCCAAGGAAACCGGTATGGAGGTGGTGATTATCCGTCCACCGCTGGTTTATGGTCCTGGTGTTAAAGCTAACTTCCTAACAATGATGCGTTGGCTGAATAAGGTGATTCCACTGCCCTTGGGCTCGATTCACAATAAACGCTCCTTGGTGGCTTTGGATAATCTTGTCGATTTGATTGTCGCTTGTATTGATCACCCTGCTGCGGCGAATCAGATCTTTTTAGTTGGTGACGGTGACGATCTTTCGACGACGGAATTGTTGCAGCGGATGGCTAAAGTTTTGGGTAAGCCAACGATGTTGATTCCTGTGCCGGTTAGGTTGTTAGAGCTGGGGGCAACTTTGTTGGGTAAGAGGGCGATGGCACAACGGCTGTGTGGTTCTTTACAGGTGGATATTTCTAAAACTCGTGAAGTGTTGGGCTGGACACCGCCAATCAGTGTTGATGAGGGGTTGCGAAGGGTCGCTAGAGAAAACAGGAGGGGACGTAGTTGAGTTGTTGACTTACTTTGAAAAACTACTAAACAATACGCACAAGGCAACCTAATCAGCTCCATACAAAGCCATAATTTTTGCCCCTTGAGTTTACCCTATAGTATCATAAGTGGAGACGACATGTATCCTGACACAGGGGGTATCTTGGAATATGATGTATTAGCTTTGTTGTCTGAATTATCTGGGGTATTATAATAGGTCGCAATCCGGTGGTCGATGCTAAATATGGTCTTTTTTAAATATCATTGTGATATCGAGTTGTAGTACCGTTTATGACGGTGCGATAGTTGGGTATGTAACTATGGAGTGATAAGTGGATATTCGCCGTCTTGAAGTGTTTTGTAAGGTCGTTGATTTGGGTAGTTTTACTCGCGCTGCCGAGGCTGCACTATTGTCCCAACCGTCTGTGAGTGAGCATGTTCGCGCATTGGAAGATCATTTTGATGAAAAACTGATCGACCGTTTGGGGCGTCGCGCTCAGCCAACCCATGCCGGGAAGATATTTTACCAATATGCGCGGCGCATTATTCAACTTAAGGATGATGCGAACCAATCGATCCGTCAATATCAAGGGATATTGGCGGGTGAATTAGCCCTTGGTGCCAGTACCATTCCCGGCGCTTATCTGTTGCCCCGCCATATTCAATCGTTTAAGGCGAACTATCCTGCTGTTGACTTGATGTTGAAGATTGGCGGAACTTCTCAGGTGGTGGAGGAGGTGTTAAGCGGAACTCTGGAACTCGGTTTGGTCGGAACCCTGTGGAAGGATCAGCGCATCGAGTGTGAGCCGATGTTTGGCGATGAACTGGTGCTGACCGTTGATTCTGAGCATCCATGGGCTAATCGAGATTTTGTTTTGCCGGGGGAGTTGACGGATACGCCATTTATTATGCGCGAACCCGGTTCGGGTACACGAATGGAGATGACGCAGGCTCTTAAGGGCGTTGGCGTGGAATGTGCCCATTTTCAGGTGGTGGCCGAAATGGGTAGTAATGAGGCGGTGCGTCAAGGGGTTCGTGCACGGATTGGGGTAGCGATTTTATCATTATTATCGGTGCAGGAAGATCTTGATCGTGGCACCTTGGTGAATGTTCCCGTTCAAGGATTGACTATATCACGTTCATTCTATCTCATACAGCGACGTAGCCGTCAGCTCAGCCCTTTGGCCATGGCGTTTAATCAACACCTTCATCAGCAGATTGCTTGTTAAGATTTAATTCGTATCGTGTGCGTTTGATACTCTACTGTTTTTTTCGTTATTTAGTATCTTTAGCGATTAAAGGGTGGTGTGGTTGTGTAATTTAAAGAGCAGAACGATATTATAACTTGACACTGTCTGTGAGCTTTGATTATAGTGTGTACGTCTAACTATATGAAATAACAATCTTTTTTAAGTATGCCTAAAAAAATAACGGGTTTTTGTTCCCGGATAAAAATGGAATTGACTCGGTAATCCACTAGGAGGGTTGTATGGCAGTAAAACAGTTTAAAAAGGTGATGGCCGCTAATCGTGGCGAAATTGCAATTCGTATTTTTCGTGCATGTACCGAGTTGGGGATCAGTACGGTGGCGATCTATTCTGATGAAGACAGGGTGGCGTTGCATCGTTACAAGGCTGATGAGGCTTATTTGGTCGGTAAGGGTAAGAGTCCCGTTGATGCTTATTTAGGGATTGATGAAATTGTTGAATTGGCGCGAGCCAAGGGGGTCGATGCGATCCACCCTGGCTATGGCTTCTTGTCAGAAAACCCGGAGTTTGCCGAAGCCTGTGACCGGGCTGGAATTACCTTTATCGGTCCAACGGCTGATATCCATCGCCGGGTAGGTAATAAGGTTGCGGCTCGCCATCTGGCGACTGAAGCCGGTGTGCCAATAGTACCGGGCACTCCCGATCCAATTAAGACTGAAGAAGAAGCGTTGCTTTTTGCCAAAAGTTGTGGCTATCCGATTATGGTTAAAGCTGCTTCCGGTGGTGGTGGTCGTGGTATGCGGGCGGTAAATAATCGCGATGAGCTGCTAGATGGTCTGAAAGCGGCATCCTCGGAAGCACAGGCGGCCTTTGGTGATGGCACTGTTTTTTTGGAAAAACTTATTGAGCATCCCAAGCATATTGAAGTACAGATCATGGGTGATGCTCACGGTAATTTAGTTCATTATTTTGAGCGTGATTGTTCAATTCAGCGCCGTCACCAAAAAGTTATAGAGTTGGCACCATCACCATCGATTAGCCAGGAAAAACGCGACGAGGTGTGTGAATTAGCGATGAAGATTGGTTGCGAAGTTGGCTATTTAAATGCCGGCACCGTTGAATTTTTGATGGATAACGACGGTGAATTTTATTTTATCGAAATGAATCCACGCATTCAGGTTGAGCACACGGTAACCGAGTTGGTGACCATGCGTAATCTGGTGCAAACCCAAATTCGCGTTGCCGAGGGCTACAAGCTCTCTGACCCCGAAATCGGCGTTAATTGTCAAGAGGATATCGAGCTGCGCGGTTATGCCATTCAGTGCCGGGTGACCACCGAAGATCCGGCCAACAACTTTGCTCCCGACTTCGGTACTATCAAGGCCTATCGGACGGCGGTGGGCTTTGGTGTGCGTCTCGATGCGGCCAATGCTTATGCCGGTGCCCAGATTACCCCTCATTATGATTCCCTGCTGGTTAAGGTTTCGACTTGGGGGTTGAGCTTTGATGATGCATGTCGCACTATGAATCGTGCTTTGCAGGAGTTTCGTGTACGCGGAGTTAAAACTAATATTGGCTTTTTGGAAAATGTTGTCACTCACGAACCATTCCAGAGTGGTGAGTGTGATACCGGCTACCTCGAAAAATATCCGGAACTATTTAATATCCGTGAAAAAAAAGACCGTGGCAATAAATTGTTGCATTACATTGGTCACGTCTCTGTCAATGGCTATCCCAATATCAAGAAGCGTCTCCACTTTAGCGATTTGCGCGAAGCGGATATCCCTAATATCCCCGTTGAAGCGGTTCGTCCGCGTGGTACCCGCGATATTTTGATGGCGAAGGGGCCAAAAGGTCTGGCTGATTGGGTATTGAACGAGAAGCAACTGCTCTTAACCGATACCACCATGCGTGATGCTCATCAGTCGATCATGGCGACGCGTATCCGTACCTACGATCTGGAAAAGATTGCTCGTGCCACCAGCCATCTTGCTGGTGGTTTGTTCTCGCTGGAGATGTGGGGCGGCGCTACTTTTGATGTTGCTATGCGTTTTTTGACCGAGGATCCATGGGAGCGTCTCGATCGCTTGCGTGCCCATGTGCCCAACCTGTTGTTCCAGATGTTGTTGCGCGGTTCCAATGCTGTTGGTTATACCAACTATGCTGATAATGTCGTTGAGGACTTTGTCGAAAAAGCGGCTGCCGGCGGTATTGATGTGTTCCGTATCTTCGATTCTCTGAACTGGACCACGGGGATGAAGGTAGCTATGGATGCGGTGCAGAAGAACAATGCCATCTGTGAAGCGTCCATCTGTTACACTGGCGATATTACCGACCCCAGACGGGACAAGTATCCGCTGGAATACTATGTCAATATGGCCAAAGAGCTGGAGAATATGGGTGCTCATATCCTTGGCATTAAAGATATGGCTGGTCTGCTCAAGCCCTTTGCCGCTGAGAAACTGGTCAAGGCACTGAAGAGCGAGATCGGTATCCCTATCCATTTGCATACCCATGATACCTCCGGTAACGGTGGCACTATGTTGTTGATGGCGGCTCAGGCCGGGGTAGATATTGTCGATACAGCACTATCGTCTATTTCGGGGCTTACGTCGCAGCCGAGTATGAATGCGTTGTTGTCGACCATGGAGGGAACTATGTTGGATCCCAGTGTCGATAATGCCGGGATGCAGACACTGGCCAATTACTGGGAGACGGTACGCACCTACTACGAGCCGTTTGAGTCGGAGCTGCGCTCCAGTACTGCTCAGGTGTATGAGCATGAGATCCCCGGCGGTCAGTATTCCAACTACAAGCCACAGGTCGAAGGACTGGGCCTCGGTCATCGCTGGGAAGAGTGCAAGCTGATGTACCGCAAGGTCAACGACATGTTCGGCGATCTGGTCAAGGTAACGCCATCCTCAAAAATTGTTGGCGATATGGCGATGTTCATGGTGCAAAATAATCTGGAACCGCAAGATGTTATGGAGCGTGGGCATGAGTTGACCTTCCCGCAAGGGGTAGTCGATTTCTTCAAAGGGATGCTTGGTCAGCCTTACGGTGGCTTCCCCAAAGAGTTGCAGAAAATTATCCTCAAGGATGAGCAGCCGTTTACCCACCGTCCCGGCGAATTTTTGGAGCCGGTAGACTTTGCTGCTAAAAAGATTGATCTAGAGGCAAAGGTGGGTCATCCGGCCAAAGATCGTGATGTTTGTTCAGCAGTCCTTTACCCCGGTGTTTATGAAGAGTTTGATCGTCATCGTCAGGAGTATAGTGATACCTCGGTATTGCCAACGCCGGTCTACTTTTATGGTCTCGATGTTGGTGATGAAGTCAGTATCGAGATTGAGTCGGGCAAGAC
This sequence comes from Thermodesulfobacteriota bacterium, assembly GCA_034722515.1. GTDB lineage: Bacteria > Desulfobacterota > Desulfuromonadia > Desulfuromonadales > Desulfuromonadaceae > Desulfuromonas. Next base: position 7,908 of record JAYEOA010000046.1, read on the forward strand.
GCTGATTGTCAAGTTGACCGCCATCGGTAAGGTGCATACCGATGCAACTCGCAATATTTATTTTGAACTCAATGGTGAACCGCGTCAGATTGTGGTCAAGGATCTGTCGGTGGAATCTGACGAGTCTGAGCATCAAAAGGCTGAAAAGGGTAACGACAAGCAGGTTGGCGCACCGATGCCGGGTAAGATTTTCAAGCTTAATGTCAGTGCAGGTGATGAGGTTAAAGCGGGCGATACCCTTATCGTTACAGAAGCAATGAAGATGGAGACTAACATCAAATCAAAGATTGATGGTGTGGTTAAAGAGGTGATGTTTGCCGAGGGTGCCCAAGTTAAGCAGGATGACCTGCTGGTGGTTCTCGATTAAACAACTTTCTGAAATAGTACGATCAAACAAGGCCGGATTCTATGAATCCGGCCTTGTTTGCGTAAACGGTTACCATTTGCTCAATATTATCTTGGCAGAGTAACATAAATTGATTGTTTATAAGCGCCTGTGACGATAACATGACGCAACTTGTTGAAGATAATAATGCACTGTTAATAAGGGAAGATAACGATAAAATGAAACTGAACTGGTTCCCCGGGCATATGCGTAAAACGCATAAAGCATTAGCTGAAATAATGCCTAAGATAGATATAATTATTGAAGTTCTCGATGCGCGTTTGCCACAATCGAGTGCCAATCCGCTGTTTGGCGAATTGCGTGGTGAAAAACCATGCATAAAGTTGCTCAATAAAAATGACCTTGCCGATTCCCAGGCAACTAAGGCATGGGTGACCTATTTCCAGCAGCAGACTGGAGTACGTGCTTTGCCTATTGAAGCGACAAAAAAACGCGATGTTGAACGGATTCTAAAGTTGTGTCGGGTGTTGCTGCCTAAGCGAGGTATGCCCAGCAAGGAGATTCGTGCGCTAGTGGTTGGGATTCCGAATGTCGGGAAATCGACACTGATTAACACCATGATTGGTAGAAAAATTGCCCGCACCGGTGATCGCCCGGCAATTACCACCTGTTTGCAACAGATTGAGCTGCATAATGGTATCCGTCTGTTTGATACCCCCGGTTTGCTGTGGCCAAAGATCGAAGATCAGCAGAGTGCCTATCGCTTGTCTACCAGCGGTGCCATCGGTTATAATGCTATCGATCCCGTTGATATCGGTCGCTTTGCGGCGACGTTTATGACCGAAACCTATCCACAGCGGTTACTTGAACGCTATAAGATGACCGAGCTAACCGATAATCCAGATTACGTTCTCGAAGAGATAGGTAAGCGACGAGGTTGTTTAGTAAGCGGTGGTGTGGTCGATATGACCCGGGCGGCCGAGACGTTATTGCGCGAAATTCGTTCCGGTAAGTTGGGAAAAATTAGTTTTGAAATACCTGTAGAGCAATAGAGAACATATAAAAGCCCGGTCAATTGCTACTGACCGGGCTTTTTGATTTGTTGTTACGTTTGAGTTTAACGCAGATTGTAAAATACATTTTTCCCGTTAAATATTGATACCCCTTCCAGTTCATCTTCGATACGCAGCAGTTGGTTATACTTACAGATGCGGTCGGTGCGACACAGGGAGCCGGTTTTGATTTGACCGGCATTGGTGGCAACGGCGAGGTCGGCGATGGTGGAGTCTTCAGTCTCACCACTGCGGTGGGAAATAACGGCAGTGTATCCGGCGCGTTTTGCCATCTCAATTGCTTCCAGAGTTTCTGTTAGTGTGCCGATCTGGTTTACCTTGATGAGGATGGAATTGGCGATCCCCTTGTCGATTCCTTCTTTGAGGATGGCGGTGTTGGTAACAAACAGATCATCGCCAACGATCTGAATTTTATCACCTAGCTTTTCTGTCATCAGTTTCCAACCTTCCCAGTCGTTTTCGGCCAGACCATCTTCGATGGAGATGATGGGATAACGCTCAACGAGGTCTTCGTAGAAGGCGATGGTTTCCGCAGCTGTTTTGGTAGCCTGTTTTTCGTTGGCAAAATTATACTTTCCGTCAGCATAGATCTCCGATGCCGCAACATCCAGCGCCAGCAATACATCTTCGCCCGGTTTATAACCAGCCGCTTCAATTGCTTCAACAATCACCTGTAGTGCTTCCTCGTTGCTTTTCAGATCCGGAGCAAAACCACCTTCGTCGCCAACAGCGGTGTTGTAGCCTTTGTCTTTGAGCACTTTTTTCAGGGTGTGGAAGATCTCGGCTCCCATGCGTAACGCTTCTTTAAATGACGGCGCTCCGACGGGCATAATCATGAATTCTTGAATATCGACGTTGTTGTCAGCATGCTCGCCACCGTTGATGATGTTCATCATGGGCATGGGCAGTTCTTTGCCGTTGGTGCCGCCCAAGTATTGGTAAAATGGTAGTCCGGATTCTTCTGCGGCGGCACGGGCGCAGGCCAATGAAACACCGAGCATGGCATTAGCGCCAAGGTTGCTTTTAATTTCGGTGCCGTCGAGTTCAATCAATTTGGCGTCAACTCCCGTCTGATCGCTTGCTTCCCAGCCGACCAGGGCATCGCAAATTATTTCGTTGACATTATCTACAGCTTTTTGTACCCCTTTGCCGAAATAGCGTGTTTTGTCACCATCGCGCAGTTCCAGAGCTTCACGTTCACCGGTGGAGGCACCGCTAGGCACTGCTGCACGACCAAAGGCACCGCTTTCGAGTAAAATATCAACTTCAACGGTGGGGTTGCCGCGAGAATCAAGAATTTCGCGAGCATAGATGTCCATGATGTCGCTCATGTTTTAACTCCTTTTTTTTTTGCTTGTTATTACGCAAGTTAAGAAATTTAAATGGTGGTTGAGTGAAATGTACTGATATCCGAACTTTATAGCACAAGATATGAAAATTTAAAGGCAATTTATTCGTCAAAATAAGTTTTTTTAGTGGTTGCCCGATGGGGGTAGTTTGTTGGATTAGTGTTGATCTATGTCCGGGCTTAATGTTGATATATTCCTGTGTTATCAATAGGTTATCTCTGGTATTTGTGGCGTATATGGCTGTTGCTTTCGTCTGTTTTTAGTGGTAATGTGAGCGACCTTGGATTTGAAAACTTTATAAGGTCTTTTAGTAGTGAAGGTGTTTTTCCCGATCCTGGGGATCTATTTGCGTAATGCTGAGGTTTTGTGAGCGAAGACTCTTGTCGATGTTGTTTTACTGTTTCTGATCCGCTGTTGTCCCACTCGTTGCTGGGGCAGCAAAATTGTCATCTTCACCAGTTGGAGTCGTTGCTTGGTGTTAAGCTGAGTTCTCGCGGTAGCGATATTCAGATTAGCGGTGCCAAACTGGATGTGGATTTGGCTGAGCTGGTGTTGCACCAGCTCGTTGCACTACTACAAAAAGGTTATCCACTCTACCCACCTGATATCGATTACGCTGCCAATATCTTGCGTAGCGATTCTTCCATTAAGTTAACCGAGATTTTTTTTGATACTGTTTTGGTGTCGGCGCGTAATAAATTTATTGCACCGAAAAGCCTCGCCCAAAAGATGTATATTGATGCTATCCGTGAACACGATGTTGTGTTTGGCGTTGGTCCTGCCGGTACGGGAAAAACCTACCTTGCTATGGCATTAGCTGTTGCTGCCTGGCAACAAAAGCAGGTGAGTAAGATAGTTCTGGTGCGTCCTGCTGTTGAAGCCGGTGAAAAGCTAGGTTTTCTCCCCGGTGATATTGCTGAGAAGGTGAACCCTTATTTGCAGCCCCTTTACGATGCTTTGTATGACATGGTTGATTTGCACAAAGGGCAGGCGATGATTGATGATGGTATTGTTGAAGTGGCGCCTCTGGCGTTCATGCGCGGACGAACGCTAAATGATTCTTTTATTATCCTTGATGAAGCGCAAAACACTACCGTAGAACAGATGAAGATGTTTCTAACGCGGATTGGTTTTGGCAGTAAGGCGGTAATTACCGGCGATATTACCCAGATCGACTTGCCCAGTGGTCGCCTCTCTGGTTTGTTGCAAGCTATGAAGATATTGACGGGCATTGAGGGAATTGCGATTAATCGTTTTAGTGCTGTTGATGTGGTACGTCATCCCATTGTGCAACGGATCGTTAGAGCATACGAGAAGGCATGAATATGGCATCGAAACAAAAAGCGAAACATAATTCAAGGCAGACGATTCAGCATCATTTTTTGATGAGTGCTGCAACTCAAAAACGCTTGCTATTGTTGGGTCTTGCGGCGTTGTTGACATTGATTATTGTCCCCAAGGGGGGCTTTGTTCCCAATTATTATAGTTCCGGTGATATCGCTTCGCATGACATTAAAGCGCCGCGCGGTTTTCTGGTGCCGGAACCGGCATTGACCGAGAAAAAAAAGCAGGATGCTGAGCAGTCAGTTGTTCCTGTGTATGATTATGATCCTCGTCCAAGTAAGGCTGTTGCCGATAATTTGGCTAAGGTTCTTCAATTGCTGAATACACAAGCCGGGAAGGTTGAAGAGCTTGCCGATGCTCAAGCACAGTTGCATGCCGGTGAAGCTGTGCCGATTGTTGCCGCTGATGGGGATGCTGGCAACGGGGCATCTATTGGTGTGGATGGTGTTACGCTGGTAGAGGTGCCGCCGCCTGTGGATGCTAAGGCGATTCTCGGTGTTGAACTTGATGACGAGCATTTGGCGGCATTATCCACTCTGGCGTTGGATGACGATTTTGTCGGTCATTTTAGTAGTGAAATTCGTAAAGGTCTTGATCGTGAAATTGTTGGCAATCTCGTTCTATTTCAAAGTAATTGGCGGGGAGCTATTTCTGTTCGCAATCTGGCAACGCAGCAGGAATTTGATGTTGTTGAGGCAGATAATGTTCTCGGTTTAGAAGAAGTTGTTTCAGCGCTAAATGGGGCGTTGTTTAGTGGTCAGCAACCAACCGATGACGCTCTGGCGTTGGTGATGGTAGTACAAAAGCTGATAAAACCCAATTTGACGTTTAATCAGAGTGAGACCGAAAATCGCCGTCGGGCTGCTGCAGAAGCGGTGTTTCCCGTGTTGCAACAAGTGAAATGCGGCGAGATGATTGTCCGTGAGGGGGAGCGGGTTACGGAGGAGCAAATTCGTAAATTGCGTGCTCTGCAATCCTCGGCTGATGGGGTAAAGATCCTCCGTAGTGCTTTTGGAATTTTTCTGGCGATTTTGTTGGCGTTTTTTTCGCTTCATCGTTTTGCTAAATTGAATATTAGTAAATATGATCTGCATCTACGTGATTTACTGTTCTTGGCCTTGGTCTTTAGCAGTTTTATTGTTGTTGCCAAGGTGGGTATTTTTATTTCAACGGCGATGCAAAGTACTTTTCCGTATGTCGATTCAGCCTGTTATTATTATGCGCTCCCTTTTGCGGCGGGGGCGATGTTGGTGCGGGTTGTCCTGAATTCGGAAGTAGCATATGTTTTTGCTATGTTGTTTGCGTTGTTGATAGGGATGTTGTTTGGTAATAATTTGTATATCATTGTGTATGTGCTGGTTGGCAGTGTAACTGCGGCGCACTGGGTGCGCCATAGTAAAGCTCGGAGTAATCTGTATCGGGCTGGCTGGTATTTATCTCTGGTAAATATGTTGATGGTGCTGGCGATATTTTCTTTGTCCGACCATGTGTTTGATATCCAGTTAGTCTACCGGCTTGGTTTTGCCTTTGTCGGTGGTTTTGGTTGCGCAATAGTTGTTAATGGCACTGTACCGATAATGGAATCGCTATTTAAATACACCACCGATTTTAAGCTGCTGGAACTGGCCGATATGAATACTCCTATTTTACGGGAATTGATGATTCAGGCTCCTGGTACGTACCATCATTCTATTATTGTAGGTAATTTGGTGGAGAACGCTGCCGAGGCTATTGGGGCGAATCCAATATTGGCGCGGGTCGCCGCCTATTATCACGATATAGGTAAAATTAAGAAACCGCTCTATTTTGCCGAAAACATGCGTTTGTCTGAGAATCGTCACGATAAGCTAGCGCCATCGATGAGTGCCTTGATTTTGATCTCCCATGTCAAAGATGGGGTGGAATTGGCGCGTGAACATAAATTGGGTCAGAATTTGATCGATATTATTCGTCAGCATCATGGTACTGCGTTGATCAAGTTTTTTTATGATAAGGCGCAGCAGTGCGATAAAAATGCGAAAGTCAAGGAACAGGATTACCGTTATCCGGGGCCGAAGCCACAAACGCGCGAAGCTGCGCTGATTATGCTTGCCGATTCAGTTGAGGCAGCGGGACGTACCCTGTCGGAGCCTACACCGGCACGTATTCAAGGGATGGTGCAAAAAATTATCAATAAGATATTTATCGATGGTCAGTTGGACGAGTGTGAGTTGACATTGAAGGATTTGCACGAAATTGCCAAAAGCTTTAACCGCATTTTGTCGGGGATTTTTCATCATCGGGTTGACTATCCTGAACCAGCTTACAAGGAACGGGATAAAGAGCCAAAAAAAGAATCTAAAAGAAAGAGTGGAGATGATTTACATAGAGAACCGGCAAGAGAACCACGTCATACCGCTAGCGGCGATAAAAACGGTAGCGAAGACGATCTTAAGCGTCTTGGAATGTCCTGAGCGCAGTGAGTTATCTATTGTTATCGTCAATGATGAACAGATTCAGGAGATTAATCGTGATTACCTCCAGCGGGATAACCCGACCAATGTAATCTCTTTTGCTCAGCAAGAGGGAGAGGGCGCTGGCATCTGCCCTGAACTGTTGGGCGATGTGGTGATTTCAGCCGATACGGCCTATCGGGATGCTCGTGAGGCTCAGGTGAGTTTTTTTGGTGAATTGAGTTTTTTGCTTATTCACGGTGTGCTCCATCTCTTAGGTTATGACCATGAGCGGGGGACACAGAAGCAGGTGGAGGAGATGGAAGTGAAGGAGATGGAGTTGTTTAAGCGCTTGACGGAAGAAGTTTTTCCCAAGTTAGATCAGATGGCTGAGGGTGAAGGTTAATCATGGCGGATCCTGCAACAAAACTTTCTTGGTGGCGGCGTTTGTGTACACTGGGGCGATCTAGGCAAGTAACTTCAGAGGAACATCTCCAAGAGTTATTTCATGCCTCGGAAGAGGATGGAATCATTAACGCTGCGGAGGAGCAGATGTTTAACTCCATCATCGAATTTGGTGAAACCATCGTGCGTGAAGTGATGGTTCCGCGTACTGAAATGCATTGCTGCCCTGTCGATGCCAGCATCGATATCTTGATTGCGACTATTATTAAATATGGTCATACGCGCATACCTGTTTATGATCAGACTATCGACGATATTGTCGGGGTTGTTTACGCCAAAGATTTGTTGAAATATTGGGGAACAACGGAAGGGGAGATATCCCTGAAGCGCTTGATGCGTAGTACCTTTTTTGTCCCCGAAACCAAACGGGTAGAGGAGCTATTACCTGAATTTCGCACCAAACGTAGGCATATTGCTATTGCCATTGATGAATACGGTGGTACTTCCGGGTTGGTCACTATCGAAGACTTGATCGAGGAGATTGTTGGCGATATTCAGGATGAATACGATGTCGAAGATAACCTGTTGATCGAAGAGGATGAAGGGACTATTGTTGTCGATGCACGTTTGGCTCTGGACGAATTAGAAGATTATTACCAAATGCCGGAAATCGAACGGGACCAATTTGATTCTGTGGGTGGCTTGCTACTCCACTTGTTGGGTCATGTGCCAAAGGTTGGTGAACGGGCGGTTCTTGATCGGTTAACGTTTGTTGTTCTAGGCAGTGATGAAAGAACTATCCACAATGTGCGTGTTTGTCAAAATAGCGCAGATGATTTGGACGATGAAGTAGCTGGCACACATGACGCGTAGTTTTCGCGGCGGTGCGTGGATTCTTCTGGCTCCGGTGTTGTCGGGATTGTTGTTTGCGTTGGCTTTTCCAAATACTGCTTGGGGCTATTTGGCCTGGGTGGCATTGATTCCATTATTTAGTGTGATGCACAATAAGCCGTGGCGCTGCGGCTTTAGTGCCGGGGTGGTTTTTTTCGCCATTGTTCTCTATTGGCTGAATACCGTAATGGTCACATATGGTCATCTTCCCCTGGTCGTGTCGTTGTTATTGTACTTGTTGTTGGTGGTTTATCTGGCTTCTTTTTGGGGAGGGATTTGCTGGTGCTCCTGTCGTATTGAGCAACGACTAAATCTGCCGTTGCCGCTGGTGTTACCGCTGGTGTGGGTGGTGTTCGAGTTCGGGCGTAATTTTGCCTTGACCGGATTTCCGTGGGCGAACATTGCCTATTCTCAAGCACCTTATCCTGCGTTGGTTCAAGGCGCCGATTTGGGTGGCGTTTATGTACTGGTTTTTCTTTTGGTGCTGGTTAATTGTGCCGGGGTGGCTGCATGGAAAGCTTACCGCAGCGATTATGCACTGCCGTGGCGGCTGTTAGTATTGGTGTTAGTGTTATGGCTGGGACATTATGGCTATGGACTCTGGCGTTTAGCGCAGATCGATTGTCGCAGCGGTGGTGATTCTCTAAGGGTTGCCATGGTGCAGGGCAATATTGAACAGTCACTCAAGTGGAATCCTGATTGTTTACGTTCCACGTTGACCACATATCAGCGTTTAAGTGCTCAAACAGATACCCCTGATTTGATCATTTGGCCAGAAAGTTCTACCCCGTTTTTCTATCAGGATGGAGGAAGAAGGGCGGGTAAAGTTCGCTCGGTTGCGCGGGAGAATCGAGCTATGGTGCTTTTTGGTAGCCCGGCGTATATGCAGGAAGTAGGACAGCAAACAGGCGAAGACGGTGAGAAATTGGTTCAGGTCGACAATCGGCGTCGTTATCGTTACCTTAACAGTGCTTATTTGCTGTCATCTCAGGGGCAAACAATGGGGCGTAGTGATAAGGTGCATCTAGTCCCCTTTGGTGAATATGTGCCGCTGTCAGGTGTGTTGGGTTTTGTCGATAGGTTGGTTCAGGGGGTGGGAGACTTTGTCTCCGGTGTCAATTGTCCCCTGCAGCTCAATGGACATCAGGTTGGCGTGTTGGTGTGTTATGAGGCAATTTTCCCTGAAATTGCCCGGCATCAGGTAGCTAATGGTGCCGGCTTGTTGGTCAATATTACCAACGATGCGTGGTTTGGCGATTCTTCTGCTCCGTGGCAACATTTGGCGATGACCCGTTTTCGGGCGGTGGAAAATCGTGTTTGGATCGCACGTTGTGCCAATACCGGTGTAACAGCAATTGTCGATCCAACAGGTCGGGTAGTGAAACACTCGCGGTTGTTTCATGCTGAAACCGTTGAGGGGGTGGTTTATTTTTGTGATGAGACTAGCCTTTATACTCGCACTGGTGATACTGTACCGCTTTTGTTCTGTGTCGTAGTGGTGGTGTGGTTATGGCAAAGCCGTAAAAAATCGTTGGTTGCCCATTGATGGCATGTTGCAGATGGTGTTGGTACAATGGTTTTGTGTAAGGAGATTTCATGTTTCGTGAAGAAATTGAACGGATAAAGCAGGTATCCGCAAAGCTCGACGAGCTGAGGAGGTATCTTTGACATTTCGACAAAGCAGGAGCGCCTAAGCGAGCTGGATGCTGAAATGGCTGATCCCGATTTTTGGAATATGGGTGAGCGGGCGCAGGAGTTACTCAAGGAACGAACTATATTACACAAGTTGGTGAGCACTTGGGGTGCGGCAGCTCAAACGGTTGAAGATCTTCAGATTCTGGTGGAACTGGGTGCTGAAAGTGAGGATGAAGAAACGCATCTTGAGGTTAAGGAGATGTTGCCCGATCTTGAGGGGCAAGTACATTCGATGGAGTTTGCCCGTATGCTATCGGGTGAGCATGATAGCAACAATGCAATTTTAAGTATCAATGCCGGAGCCGGTGGTACCGAAGCTCAGGATTGGGCTGATATGTTGCTGCGGATGTATTTACGCTTTTGTACCCTCAAGGGTTTTACCACCAAAATTACCGATTATCAGCCCGGTGATGATGCCGGAATTAAGAGTGTTACCTTTACTGTTGAGGGTGATTATGCCTATGGCTGGCTACGACCGGAGATGGGGATTCACCGCTTGGTACGCATCTCCCCTTTTGATGCGGCGTCGAAGCGGCATACCTCATTTTGCTCAGTGTTTATCTTTCCCGAGTTGGATGACAGTATTGAAATTGAGTTGCTTGATAAAGATCTGAAAATAGATACTTTTCGTGCCAGTGGTGCCGGTGGGCAACATATCAATAAAACCGATTCTGCCATCCGTATAACCCACTTACCTACGGGTATCGTTGTTGCTTGTCAGAGTCAACGCTCACAACATAATAATAAAGCCGAAGCGGTGCGTCAGCTTAAGGCGCAATTGTTTGAACGGGAACAACGAAAACAAGAGGAGGAGGCGAATGCTTTGACCGGCGATAAAAAAGAGATCGGTTGGGGCAGTCAGATTCGCTCCTATGTGCTGCATCCGTATCGCATGGTCAAGGATCATCGTACCGGATTTGAAATGGGTAATACCGATTCTGTTCTCGATGGTCATCTTGAAGGATTTATTGAGGCATATCTGTTGAGTAGTAGCTAGTAGAGACGTTGCATGCTCAGCGTGATGGGCACGCAATTCCCATATCAAGGGACGCAACAAGCCCATCCATGGGGCTTATTGTCGTAAGTCCATGGCGACAAATACCCTTGCTATGGGAATCGCGTACCCAACTTTAGATGTGCCGAGTGGTTACAAAAATAGTAGAAAGGAACAATCGTTTCATGGAAGAGATTAACGAGTTTGTTGCACAGCGGATGGTCAAGGCCGATGACTTGCGCAGGGATGGTGTCAATCCTTATGCCAACGATTTCAAGGTGCAACATCTGACCAAGGATGTCAGAGTTGCCCATGCGGATCATGATGGCGACGCGCTGGTCGATTGCCAACACGATTATGTCATTGCCGGACGGATTATGGCACGCCGCGATTTTGGTAAAGCTGCTTTTATCCAGATTCAGGATCGCAGTGGTCGTTTGCAGGTTTATGTCGGAAAAAACAAGATCGGTGATGATGCTTTTGCGGTGTTCGGCAAGTTGGATGTGGGCGATATTGTCGGTATTAGTGGTAAGCCGTTTCGTACCAAGACCGATGAGTTGTCTTTGCGTGCTGAAACGCTACAGTTGTTGACTAAATCGTTGCAACCGTTACCGGAAAAATGGCACGGTCTTACCGATGTGGAAATTCGCTATCGGCAGCGCTATCTGGATTTGATCGTTAATCCTGAAGTTGGCGAGGTGTTTAAAAAGCGCAGCCGGATTATCAGCTTAATGCGTGAGTTTATGCAACAGCGCGATTATCTGGAGGTGGAAACACCGATGATGCAGGAGGTGCCCGGTGGCGCTACTGCGCGTCCGTTCGCCACCCATCACAACACCTTGAAGATGGATCTGTTTCTGCGTATTGCCCCTGAACTGTATCTGAAGAGACTCGTGGTTGGCGGTTTTGAGCGGGTGTTTGAGATAAACCGTAATTTCCGTAATGAAGGGATCTCCATTCAGCATAATCCCGAATTTACCATGATTGAGTTTTATCAGGCTTATGCTACATACCACGATCTGATGGATATGACAGAAGAGATGATCGGTCACATTGCCGAACAGGTGTGTGGCAGTAGGGTGATAAGTTACGGTGGGCGCGAGGTGGATATGACTGCCCCGTGGCAGCGTTTGACCGTCAATGAAGCAATTGTAAAGTACGGTGAGATCAGCATGGAGGATCTTGAAGATCCGGCCAAGGCATTAGCCTATGCTCGTAAACTTGGTCTCGACTTTGATGATACCATTGGCTATGGAAAACTCCTCACTGAGTTGTTTGATGAGGTCGCCGAGCCACAATTGTGGAATCCCACCTTTGTGACCGAATATCCTACCGATGTTTCGCCATTATCGCGGCGTAACGATGAGAACCCGGAGGTGGTGGATCGCTTTGAATTGTTTGTGGTTGGTCGTGAGTTGGCCAATGCGTTTTCAGAGCTTAACGATCCCGTCGATCAAAAAGGGCGCTTTGTCGATCAGCTAGCCGAAAAAGAGGCCGGTGATGATGAAGCTCATGCCATGGATGAAGACTATATCCGGGCGTTGGAGTATGGTTTGCCACCGACAGCAGGTGAGGGGATCGGCATTGATCGCCTGGTGATGTTGCTCACCGATTCAGCGTCGATTCGTGATGTTATTTTATTTCCTCAATTACGTAAACAGTCTCACTAGGTGCGTCGATGATGGGCTATGAATGGTTTATCAGTTTACGTTATCTGCGGGCAAAACGTAAACAGTCCTTCATTTCGGTGATCTCGTTTATCTCGGTGGCCGGGGTGATGCTTGGTGTTGCTGCGTTGATACTTGTTTTGGCCATTATGACCGGGTTTCATGACGGGGTGCGTCAGCAGATTCTGGGGAATATTCCCCACGTATTGTTTCAGAAACATGGCGATAGTATCGCAGATTGGCCACAGGTGGTTGATCGGATTAGTCAGAGTTCGGAGCAGATAGTTTCCGCCCACCCTTTTGTGGTTAAAGAGGCGATGTTGCTGACCAATGGCAATGTGGCTGCAGTCAATGTCAAGGGAGTGTCAACGAACAATAGGGTGTTTGATCAAGAGTTTTTAACGCACGGCGGAACTGTTCGGCAGGCGGTATTTGATCGCTCGAAAGTGCCACCGGGAATCGTTGTTGCCGCCGATACCGCAGCTACTCTAGGAGTTGGTTTGGGTGAGCGTGTCAATGTGATTCCGCCCGATTTTAATCTGACGCCTTTTGGGTTGGTGCCGAAAATAAAGTCGTTTGAAGTAGTGGCTATTGCCCGTCAGAGCGGTGGCTTTCTAGATACCTATTATGCGTATATCGATCTTGAACAAGCACAACATTTTATCGGTGTTCCAGATAAGGTGAGTGGTATTGAAATTGAGGTGGATAATTTTGATCATGCGATAACTGTTAGCGAAACATTACGTACTCAGTTTGCTTATCCATACTCGATCCGTTCATGGGAGGATATGTTTGGATCCTTTTTGGCAGCGTTGCGGCTCGAAAAACTTGGTCTGTTTATTGTGTTGGGGATCATTGTATTGGTGGCGGCGTTCAATATCGCCACAACGCTGATTATGGTTGTCATGGAAAAGCATAAAGATATCGCTATTTTGCGCTCTATGGGGACGACATCGCGCAGTGTTATGAAGATATTTGTCATTGAAGGTTTGCTTATTGGTGTCAGCGGTACGTTGCTTGGCACTTCTATGGGGCTTTTTTTGGCCTTGAAAGCCGATGCTATTATTACTAGGCTTGAACATACACTGGGCGTGACTATTTTTGATAAAGCGGTGTATGGTATGGAGCATTTTCCTTCTCAAGTTATCTATTCCGATGTGGTTGCTGTGGTGGTGACAACGATGATGATTTGCCTGTTGGCGACCGTTTATCCGGCACTACGCGCAGCCAGGTTAGATCCGGCTGAATCTCTGCGTTATGAGTAGAAGCAGGAATTAGTTCGGGGAGTAGATAGGCTATTAATATGGAAACAACAGTTGATCTTGAGCAGATGGCGGACAACTCCAATATTTTGCTACGTACAGAGAATCTGAGTAAGTCCTTTGTGACCGAACAGGGTGAGTTGAATGTGTTGCGAGATGTAAATATCTCCATTGCGGCGCGGGAGCGGATTGCCGTTGTCGGTGAGTCAGGGTCGGGTAAAACAACGCTGATGCACATATTAGGCACCTTGGATCGTCCCACCTCGGGAAGTTGTTATTTTGGCGCAATAGATCTGTTTTCCCTTAAAACTGAGCGTCTGGATCAATTTCGCAATCAATGCTTGGGATTTGTATTTCAATTTCACCAGTTGTTGCCCGAGTTTACTGCTGTGGAAAACGTGATGATGCCAGCGTTAATTGCTGGAGTTAATCGGCGTGAGGCTTTGCATAAGGCGGAAGTTTTACTTGGTGAGACCGGTTTGCACAAACGCTTGTCCCATAAGCCGGGGCAATTATCGGGCGGTGAGCAGCAACGGGTGGCCATCGCCAGAGCATTGGTGCTCAAGCCACAGCTGTTAATTGCCGATGAACCAACCGGAAATCTCGACTCAACAACGTCCGATGGGATCTATGCGTTGCTGGACAAGTTACATGCACAACATGATTTAACCATGATTATTGTGACCCATAATGCTGAACTTGCGGCTCGCATGGATCGTACCCTACGTATCCATGATGGTCTGGTTGAAGTTGAACGTTGATGGTTCAGGTTTATACATGGCGAACGATTTAAATATACTTTATAAGTTTGACTGGTTTAGAAATCTTAGGAGATTTGATACGATGCTCAAAGGGTCTACTTTTTGTTTTTTGTTGGTGATGACATTGTTGTCCGGAGCTGCATTTGCGAGTGAAACTGTTTCGGTCATCCGTGTTGACGGAGTGAGCCGGATCGATGTTGCTAAGGTTGAAGCAGTGTTGACAACAAAGGTTGGTCAAGCGTATACGGTGAATGGAGTAGATGACGATCTGCGAGCGATTTATGCTTTGGGATATTTCAAGGATATTGAAGTTGTTACGGAGGATTCCAACGGGCTGTTGACCTTGGTTTATCGTGTACAGGAGCGTCCTCTGGTGCGTAAAATTAAGATAGACGGTTATAAAGAGCTTAAACGCTCAAAGGTGCGTACCGCTCTGACTATGCGTACTCCGAGTATTCTTCATCCTAAAGCGTTGCAAGAAAGTGTTGCCGCGATTCAGCAGCTTTATATCGATGAAGGATTTTACGCTATTGAGGTGACAACTAGCATAGAAAAACAAAGGAAAAATGAAGCCATTGTACATTTTGATATTGTTGAAGGGATCAAGGTCACCATTGATGATATCGAATTTGAAGGAAATTCTATTTTCTCAGCCCGAAAATTGCGTGGCTTTATGCAAACGAAAGAGTGGTGGATTTTCTCATGGTTGACCAGTGGTGGTACCTATAATGAGGGGATGCTGGCAAACGATATTGAGATCATCAAGGATGAATATTTCAATAAAGGTTATGTCCGAGTACGTGTTAAGCAACCACTGATCACTTTGTCGGATGATCGTGAAGAAATGGATGTCTTGATCGAAATCGACGAGGGAGAGCAGTTCTTCCTCGGTGACATGTCCGTTGAGGGTGATTTGCTCATTGACGAAGATAAACTGCTGAAGGGATTGAGCTTCAAAATAGGTGATGTGTTCAGTCGCAAGCAGTTGCGTGCAGATATCAAGCGTTTAAACGATTATTATGCCAACCGTGGTTACGCTTATGTAAATGTATCTCCGGCGACGTTGATCAATAAAGAACAAAAGACTGTTGATGTAACATTTCGTATTGAACAAGGGATCGAGGTTCATATTGGCAGAGTCAATATTGCCGGTAACAGTAAAACACGTGATAAGGTTATTCGGCGCGAAATGGTGTTAGTTGAGGGTGATCTTTACAGTGTCAGTCGTATGGAAACCAGTCGTAAACGTATTAATAATTTGGGCTTTTTTAGCGAAGTAAATGTCGATGCGGTATCTGGTGACAACGATGAGATTATGGATGTTCAGGTGGATGTCAAGGAACAGCCTACCGGAACATTCAGTGTTGGCTTTGGTTATTCCTCTGTAGATGGGTTGATTGGTCAGGGTTCAATCAGTCAAGATAACTTCCTTGGTCGGGCACTAAAACTAAATCTGGCTGGTTCATTCGGTGGTGAATCAGCTACCTACCAAGTTGGGGTATTAGATCCATATTTTATGGATAAAAATATCGCCCTTGGTTTCGATGTTTACAGTACTGATCGTGAATGGGATGAGTATTCCAAAAGAGCAATTGGTGGTGATATCAAACTCGGTGTTCCGCTTTCGTACAATACGCGCACCTTCTTTATCTATAGGTATGAGGAAAAAGAGATCTACGATATTTACGATCTGGCTTCGGAGTATATTCGCGACCAAGAAGGTACTTCGACGTTGTCCTCAATTTACGCATCTATATCAAAGAATACTACCGACTACCGACCCGATCCATCAAGCGGTTATATGTCCGAGTTGTCGCTTGAGTTTGCCGGTATTGGTGGTAGTGAGCGTTTTGCTAAAACCATCCTAGACCATCGCCACTTTTTCCCCATCAAGTGGGGGATTGTATTTTCTGTTCATGGTCAGATTGGTTTTGTCCATAAGGTCGGTGATGAAGAGATTCCTATTGATGAGCGATTTTATTTAGGTGGCCTCAACACTGTGCGCGGTTTTGATAATCGTGAAGTGGGGCCGTGGGAGTGGGCACGTGAATATCAACGCACTGCTGAGGGATATTATGTTATTAACCCCGACGGCAGTTATGCTACCGTTGCATCGACTACTGAACGTGATTTTATCGGAGGTGTTAAAGAAGCATTTTTTAACTTCGAATTGACCTTTCCTCTACTCAAAGATGCCGGATTGAAGGGATTGCTATTTTTCGATGTCGGCAACTCGTGGGATCAGGGGGAGGAATATTTCTCCAAGATGCGTTACAGCACCGGTGTTGGTATCCGCTGGAACAGTCCTTTAGGGCCGTTGCGGCTTGAGTGGGGCTATAATTTAGATCCTGAAGAATGGGAAAATGATTCACAATTTGATTTCTCTATTGGTAAGTTTTTCTAACTCATGTGTATTAAGTTAAGGAGTAAAAATGAAACGTTTTGTAATTGCTGTTCTGATGATTTTTTGTCTGGGTTCTGTTGCCGGAGCTGCTGATCTTAAAATCGGTTTTGTTGATCTACAAAAAGCTCTTTCATTATCTGCTGCCGGTCAAGCGGCAAAGGCTAAAATGGATAATGAGTTACAATCTGTCCAGGCCGAAGTGCTCAAGCGTCAAGGCGATTTGACCGCATTACAGGAGTCGTTAAAAAAACAGCTCGCCTTACTCTCTGTTGAGGCGAAGCAGGAAAAGGAACGTGAGTTTCAGCAGCAGGTTAAGGATTATCAGCGCTTTACCAAGGATCAGAAGGAAGCTATGCGTAGTAAGGAGATGATGTTTACTAAGCAGATTCTACGTGACCTTAGTGCTCAAGTGATGATTTTGAGCAAAGACAAAGGTGTGGCGATGATGTTTGAAAAAGGACAATTGGTTTATGCGGTAGATTCCATCGATTTTACTGATGAATTGATTAATGCGTACGATGCCGAATATAACGATAGCCACAAGTAACGGATGGTTTGAATATGGCGACCCTTACGCAATTAGCAGCACTGGTTGATGGTGAAGTGGTTGGTGATGGAGATATTGATATTCAGCGGCTAGCCCCTATTGATGGGGCAGGTTGTGGTGATATCACTTTTATTGCCAATCCGAAATATCTACTTTGTTTGAAAACAACTGGTGCATCGGCAGTGTTGGTTGATCAACCGTTGGATCGAAGCGATATTGCTTATTTGGTCTGCAAAAATCCTTACTTAGCTTTTGCCAAGGTAATGACTCACCTCAACGTCAAACGACCTCAGCCACTCGGCGTATTGCCGGGGGCTTGGGTCGATGAGTCAGCGACACTTGGGGAGCGGGTTACTGTATATCCAGGTGCTAATATAGGAGCACAATGTGTCATCGGTGACGATACCATCATCTATCCCAATGTGGTGGTGTATCCGCAGGTTACTGTCGGTAATGAATGTTTGCTCCATGCTGGTTCTGTGGTGCGCGAGGGTTGTGTTCTGGGGGCGCGGGTGGTTCTTCAGCCCAATGCCGTGGTTGGATCGGACGGATTTGGTTTTGCCCCTGACGGTGAAGCGTACTACAAAATTCCCCAGGTTGGAATTGTTGTTATTGAAAATGATGTCGAGATTGGTGCCGGTAGCTGTATCGACCGGGCTGCTATGGGTGTTACCCGTATTGGTGCAGGATGCAAGTTCGACAATTTGGTACAGATCGGTCACAACGTGAATGTAGGTTCGCATACGGTGATGGCTGCACAGGTTGGTATTTCCGGAAGTACTAAGGTTGGGCGACACTGCACCTTTGGTGGTCAGTCGGCTATCGCCGGACATCTGGAAGTTGGTGATAATTTGACATTAGGTGGTCGTGGCGGTGTTACGAACTCCATTGAAGGTAATCAGGTGGTGTCCGGAGTGCCGGCTATCCCGCACCGTGACTGGTTGAAGGCTTCCATGAGTTTTGCTCGTTTACCCCAGATGCGCAAAGAGATTGCATCCTTAAAGCGCCAATTGAATTTATTGCAAGAACTTGTTAGGGAAAATTGAACATTATGTTGATGAATGCTACCGAAGTGATGAAGTGCTTACCCCACCGTTACCCATTTTTGTTGGTTGATGGTATAGAAAGCTTTACCGAAAATAAGTCTATTGTTGGCATTAAAAATGTCACCATTAACGAGCCTTTCTTCCAGGGTCACTTCCCCGGACATCCGATTATGCCCGGTGTGTTGATTGTTGAGGCGATGGCTCAAGTTGGTGGTATTTTTGCCTATTTGAATGATGGCATTGGTAAAGACAAGGTGACTTATTTTACCGGTCTTGATCGGGTCAAATTCCGCAAGCCCGTCGTACCGGGTGATGTGTTGCGTTTTGAACTTGAGTTGATGAAATGTAGACGCGGCATCTATCAGTTTTCAGGCAAAGCCTATGTTGGTGAAACCTTGGCTACTCAGGCTGAACTCAAAGCGACCTTTGTTGATCGGGAAGGATAAACATCCATGATTCATCCTACTGCTATCATTGAACCGGGCGCTGTCTTGGGCGACAATGTCAGGGTTGGTGCTTATAGTATCATTCGTGAACATGTTACGATTGGCGATGGAACCGTAGTCGGTCCCCATGTGGTGATAGAAGGGCAGACCACTATTGGTCGCGATAATGAGATCTTTCAGTTTGCTTCCATTGGGGCGATCCCTCAGGATCTCAAATTTCATGGTGAAGAGACGACGTTGATTATCGGTGATCGCAATAAAGTCCGTGAATTTACCACTATGCATCTGGGAACCGAGGATGGTTGCGGTCAAACGCTGATCGGTAGCGATAATTTGTTCATGGCGTATACTCACGTTGCTCACGACTGTATTGTCGGTAATCATGTCATTATGGCCAATAATGCCACCCTTGCCGGTCATGTTGAGGTGGATGATTATGCGATTTTGGGTGGTATGTCTGCAGTGCATCAGTTCACTCGTATTGGCAGTTACGTGATGGCCAGTGGTGGATCGATGATAGCCCAAGATCTACCTCCCTATGTAATTGCTCAAGGTGATCGTGCCAAAACCGTCGGTTTGAATCTTATCGGTCTGAAGCGACGTGGTTTTAGCTCGGAAACACTGACCGCCATTAAAAAAGCTTACAAGTTGGTGTATCGTTCTGGATTGCGTCTGGAGGAAGCGTTGCAGCAGATTGTGGATACCGTTGAGCAATTTCCCGAGGTTGTGGTGTTTACCGACTTTATTCGCAAAAGTGAACGTGGTATAGCGCGTTAAATTTTCCTGATTCATGTGCCAATCTAAAGGATTGTCATTATCTATGACTATCACTGACTTATGTTCTGATCATCGTCGCGCTTTAATTGTTACTGGTGAAGCATCTGGCGATCTGCATGGAGCCAACCTGATCAAGGCTGCTAAGCATATCGACCCGCAATTGACTTTTTGTGGTGTCGGTGGCGAAAAAATGGCTGCAGCGGGTTGTGAAATTTTGGTCCCAAGTTCAGAATTAGCGGTGATGGGGTTGGTCGAAGTGGTACGTCACCTCCCGCGTATCTGGGGTGTTTTCAGGCGCTTAAAAAAGCTGTTGTTTAGTGCAGATCGCCCTGATGTGTTGATTCTTATCGATTCTCCAGATTTCAATTTGAGATTGGCTCGGCAGGCAAAAAAAGCTGGTATTCCAGTGCTTTATTATGTCAGTCCGCAGGTGTGGGCATGGAGGAGGGGGCGTGTTAAAGGGATATCTGCTGTTGTTGATCGGTTGGCGGCCATCTTTCCATTTGAACTGGATTATTATCGTGGTTATCCAATAGATGTGCGCTATGTGGGGCATCCATTGCTTGATGAAGCAGGGATCACCGGCTCGGCAACAGAATACCGTCAGCGTCATCAGCTTGATAATGGTTCACCGTTGATTGGTCTGTTTCCCGGTAGCCGCGATAATGAGTTGAAGTATTCCTTTCCAACCATCGTTGCCACGGCGAAAATGTTATTGAAAGTACACCAGGGCAGCCGGTTTATCCTTCCTTTGGCACCCGGTGTAGATGCTAGTCAACTTAGTACTGTTCTTGATCAGGCGGGTATTGAGGTTACTTTTGTTCGTGAAACCATCTATGATATTGCCGCCGCATGTGATGTTGTTCTGTGCGTTTCCGGCACCGTAACTCTGCAGATCGCCTTGGTTGAAACGCCGATGGTGATTATGTACAAAGCGGCTCCATTTACTTATGCTATTGGTAAACATCTGGTTGCTGTCGAGCATGTCGGGCTACCTAATATCGTTGCCGGAAAAACAATCGTTCGGGAATTTATTCAGCAAGAAGCTAATCCGCAAACCTTGTTTACTGAAATGGATCGAATCTTAACTGATGAACACTATCGTCAACAGATGAAAATAAACTTAGCTGCAGTTAAAGATAAAATGGGTGAACCAGGTTGTTCGCATCGGGTGGCACAGATGGCGATTGATTTAAGTTGTTCGACTACGCAAGGAGAATAGCTAGCTGTGGCAAAGGGTAATATCCAAATATATAAACGACTACTGTGCTATTCCAAACCCTATACCCAGCGTATTGTTTTTGCCATGATTGCGTCGTTAGGTGTTGCCGGAACCGATGTCGCTATTGCTAAATTGGTTCAACCGCTGGTGGACTATGTGATTGTTGCTGCCGATATGACGCTGGTTAATCTGGTGCCGTTTGTCGTTGTTGGCTTGGCTCTAGTTAAGGGTGGATCGCGTTATATACAAGAATATTTTATAAAAACTGCCGGACAATTGGTGGTTCAGGATTTGCGCAATGAGATGTATAATCATTCGTTAGATTTGTCTATGGGGTACTATTCTAAAACCCCGGTTGGCAACATTATTTCGCGTATTTTTAATGATGTTGGGATGTTGCAAAAGTCGGCAGCCGATGAGTTGGTGGTGGTGGTACGTGAAGGTTTGACGCTGGTTGGTTTGGTGAGCTTGTTGTTTTATAACGATTGGCGTCTCGCAATTGTAGCGTTTATTGTATTGCCCGTAGCCGTTGTTCCCGCTTCATATATCGGCCGTCGGATCAAAAAATACGTGCGAAAAAGTCTCGATAACATGAGTAATTTAACTGCGATTCTTCAAGAATCACTCAGTGGGATAAAGGTGGTAAAAGCCTTTGGTTGCGAGGAAACAGAAAAAAATAAGTTTCACTTGGAAAATTGGAATTTTTATCTACGCATGAAAAAGGTGATTCGTTACGATTCGGCAACGGCACCGATTATGGAGTTATTGTCGTCGTTTGGTGCTGCCGGAGTGTTGTGGTATGGTCTTCAAAGGGTCATGGATGGAGCCATTACCCAGGGTGAATTGTTGTCGTTTATTGCTGCCATGGGGATGATGTACGGGCCGATGAAGCGCCTGATAAAAACCAACAATGTTATCCAGAAGGCTGTTGGTGCTGCTCAGCGTGTTTTTGAAATGCTCGATACTAAGATAGATGTTGTTGACGCTGATGGCGCGGTAACGCTGGCACGAAGTCGCGGTCATGTTACGTTTGAACACGTTGATTTTACCTACGATGTTGGTGAAGAATTGGTGCTGAAAAACTTTAGTGTCGATGTTGCACCCGGGCAGATGATCGCCATTGTTGGTGCCAGTGGCGCGGGTAAATCGACGTTGATAGGTTTGCTGGCTCGTTTTTATGATCCGACCAATGGGGTAATCCGTATAGATGGACAAGATATTGCTCAGGTGACTCAGTACAGTTTGAAGCAGCAGATTGCTCTGGTTGATCAGGAAACATTTTTGTTCCACGATACGTTGTATAACAATATTCGTTATTCCAATAGTGATGCTACTGATGCCGAGGTGGAACAGGCTGCACGGTTAGCCTATGCCGATGAGTTTATTCGTGAAATGCCGGAAGGTTATCATACGGTGATCGGTGATCGAGGGGTGCGTTTGTCCGGTGGGCAACGTCAGCGAATTTGTATAGCCCGGGCGATTTTGCGTGATGCGCCAATTTTGCTTCTTGATGAGGCAACCAGTGCCCTCGATAGTGAGAGTGAAATTGTGGTGCAACGGGCGTTAGCCAATTTGATGCAAGAGCGTACCACCTTTGTCATTGCCCACCGCTTATCGACCATCATGCATGCCGATGAAGTTTTGGTGATGGCCGATGGAACATTAGTGGAGCGCGGTACCCATCAACAATTGCTCACCGCCGATGGAACTTATCGGCGATTGTACGATTTGCAATTTAGGGCTTAGTAGATGAGTTTAAAACAGTTTGGTCAATGGTTAGTACTTAAAATAGCTCCACCGTTGGCAGCATTACTCATCCGCCTCATTGCGCTGTTGGTACGTAAGGAGACTATTGGCGCTCAAAGCGCACGTCAGATGTGGCAACGGAGCGAGGCGATGATTCTATCGTTGTGGCATGACCAACTGTTGCTGATTCCTATGGGTTATGAAGGTCCTGGCGCCCAAATTTTAATCAGCCGCTCGCATGATGGCGAATTGATTGCGCGTACGGTGCAGCATTTAGGCTACAATGCCGTGCGTGGTTCATCCAGTCGTGGCGGTAGTGTTGCATTTAAACAGTTGCTTCGTTTAACAAAACAACCGTATGACCTTGGTATTACTCCTGACGGCCCCCGGGGTCCGCGCCATGCGATGAAGGATGGGGTTGTTCAACTAGCGCGTCTTTCGGGTCGAGCTGTGGTACCAGTCGCTCTAGTAAGTAGTCGGGGACATCGATTTGCGTCTTGGGATCGTTTTTTATTGCCATATCCCTTTGGGCGGCTGGTATATTCCTATGGCGAGCCGCTCTACTGCGCTCGCGATGATGATCCTGAACAGTTCAAAGTGCGATTACAACAGGCCATGGTGGATAACCATAGCCGTGCCCAAGCACGACTGGAGAGTTATGGTTTATCTGCTGTATGATATCGTTGTTTGGTTGACGGCCTTGTTTCTGGTTCCGTGCTATTTAGTGCGCGGTGTACTTCGGGGCAAGGTGCGTTGTGGTATTCGCGAACGCTTGGGGTTCTTCAACCGTGATCGTTTTGTCAATTTTTCTGGTAAACAAGTATTCTGGATTCATGCTGTTTCTGTTGGAGAAACACGGGCGGCTATCCCACTGATCAAAGCATTGCGGGTAGAGTATCCGCAAGCGGTGCTGTTATTGTCTAACGTGACCGAAACGGGACATGCTATAGCTCAGGGAATCAAAGAAATTGATGACATCCTGTTCTTCCCGTTGGATGCTTCAAGGGTGGTTAGACGTGTATTACGTCGAATCAATCCGAATCATGTGCTGATTGTTGAAACTGAATTATGGCCCAATTTTATTCGCCAGTGTTATCGGATGGATATCCCTATTCAGCTGGTCAATGGGCGCATATCCGATCGCTCTTTCCCACGCTATCTGCGGGCAAAACGGTTTGTCCGACCACTGCTGGAACTGTTGAGCGGTTTTTGTATGCAGTCACCATTGGATGCACAGCGGATCGCCGTGCTCGGTGCACCACAACAACGAATTTTGGTAACCGGTAATCTTAAGTTTGATATGCAATCAACCTTGCCACCAGATCTTTCAGCGCAACAATTAAAAGAAGAATTCCTCTTGGATCAACGAGGGCGTATTTGGGTCGCAGGTAGCACCCATAGTGGTGAAGAGGATCAGGTGATTCAGGTTTTTCAGCGTCTATTGGTGAATCATCCTGACCTTATGTTGATTTTAGTGCCGCGCCATCCTGAGCGCTGTAAAGCTGTAGCTGAACTGTTGAATAACGCAAATCTCACGTGGCACTTACGTTCACAGCAAGAGGAACAGATTTTATGTGGTGGTGGGGTTTTGCTGGTTGATACCATTGGTGAAATGCTTAAATTTTATCGTATGGCCGAGCTGGTTTTTGTTGGCGGTAGTTTGGTTCCCACGGGTGGACATAATATTTTAGAAGCGTCGTTGTTGAAAAAAGCAGTGCTATTTGGTTCCAATATGCATAATTTTCGTGAAATTGCTGCTTTGGTACAACAGGCTCAAGGCGCAGGGCGGGTTCATGATGCCGATGAACTATATCGTCTTGTCGACACCTTGCTTGATGAACCGCAGCAATGCACAATGATGGGGGAACAAGGCTGGTTATTGCTGCAAAAAAATGTCGGTGCCAGCCATAAAACATTGAATGAGATTTCGCGGTGCGTACACAATTAGCGCTTTATTATCGTAGGTTGGCTAGTAAAGGTTCTCAGTGCCTAGGAGATTCATTGCTGCTGGCAGTGTTGATTCCAATCGGTTGGCTGTATGGTGTGGTTAATTTTATCCGTGCTTGGCTATATCAGCAAGAATGGTTGACCAGTTATTGTAGTCCGGTGCCGGTTATATCCGTAGGGAACCTCGCTGTCGGTGGAACGGGAAAAACACCGCTGGTCGATTATCTGTTATCATCTCAGCTTCAGCGTGGGCGGCGAGTGGCTGTAGTCAGTCGTGGCTACGGTAGTGAAAAAGGGGCGGCAGTGCGTGTGGTTTGCGCCGGAGATGGGCCACTGTTGTCAGCGCAGCAATGTGGTGATGAACCTTATCTGTTGGCGCGGCGTAATCCTGAAGCGGTGGTGATTATTGCTCCGCAACGCAGTGCGGGAATTCGTCACGCTATCGAACAGTTTAACATTGATTTAGTGCTCCTTGACGATGGCTATCAACATCTGGCTGTTCAACGTGATTTGAACCTGTTGTTACTCGATAGTGGCTGTCCGTTGGGTAATGGTTATTTACTGCCAGCGGGGTTATTACGTGAGTTTCCGTCGGCGGCAACACGCGCCGATCTGTGTATCTTTACACGCTACAAAAACCATGAGATACCCCTGCTACCATGCGCTAAGCCTGTTGTCCGGGCGACGCAACAATTGGCTAATAGCGCACAAGATCTGCTTGGCAATGATTACAGCGTGGAGCAGTTACGCCAAGGATGCTGCGTGGCATTCGCTGGCATTGCCAGCCCCGATAGTTTTTTTATCTTTGTAATTAAGTCGGGGATAGTGTTGCAAAATGTTTTGCCTTTGCCCGATCATTGTGTTTATTCAGCAGCGGTAATTGAGCAAATAAACGCAATGGCAAATGAAGCAGATTTTTTACTGACGACAGAAAAAGATGCCGTTAAACTCGATGCTACGCAGTTTAGTGTTCCTTGTTGCTCTTTTCCGTTGATATTTGAACCACAAGAGGTTGATGTGCTCGAACAACACGTTGAAGCGTTGTTTGTACCTAGAATTAAATAATTATGTTAGTTGGAGAATAAACCATGGCACTAAGTCAACAATTACTCGATCTATTGGTCTGCCCGAAATGTAAAGGGAAATTAAAGGCGTCTGAAACGCAAACATTGATTTGCTACCACTGCCACCTCGCCTATCCCGTGCGCGACGATGTGCCAATTATGTTGATTGATGAAGCACTCAGTGTGGAGTCATAATCAACGTGACCGTCAGGCTCCTAGGACAACGCCCCCTCCAGCGCATTCTGGTGCGTGGTGTTAATTGGATCGGTGATGCGGTGATGACCACACCGGCTCTTGCTGCCCTGCGCTATCATTACCCGCAAGCCGAAATTGTCATGCTGGCCAATCCGCTGGTGGCGCAGTTGTTTACTTGCCATCCTTGTGTTGATCGAGTGATGGTCTACGATAAAAAAGGACTTCACCACGGTTTGGCCGGATTCTGGCGCATGGCTTGCGAGTTACGCGCCCAGCGTTTTGATGCCGCAGTGTTGTTGCAAAATGCTATTGAAGCGGCGTTGTTAGTGGTTGTTGCCGGGATTCCATGCCGCGCTGGTTATACCACTGATGGTCGTCGCCTGCTCCTCAACTATCCGGTACCCGTGACCGCTGCCGATAAACGCTTACATCATACCGATTATTACCTGCAACTGCTCGCTCAGTTGGGGATTGAAGGAGGAGATGGTCAGTTGTGTTTAGCCTGTGATGCGCAAGAACAGCAGTGGGCGGCAGATGTATTGCGCAGTGACAACGTGATCGCCATCAATCCCGGAGCCGCCTATGGTAGTGCCAAGCGGTGGTTGCCCGAACGCTTTGCCTTAGTTGCCGATACATTATCTAAGCGTTACGACGCACACATCGTGGTGACCGGTGGCCCAGGTGAAATGGCGATCAGTCGCGATATTGCTGCGGCGATGCAGTGCCATCCCATCAACATGGTGGGGCAGACGTCCGTACGCCAGATGATGGCGTTATTGGCGCACAGCCGTTTACTGGTCACTAATGATTCCGGCCCGATGCACGTTGCCTCCGCCTTTGCTATTCCGATTGTGGCAGTCTTTGGTCCAACGGATCACACCACCACTTGTCCAGCGTCTAATAACGTTAAAATCGTGCGTAAACAGACCGATTGCGCCCCGTGCATGTTGCGTCAATGTCCAACTGATCATCGCTGTATGACGGCCATTACCGCCGCCGATGTTATCTCGGCGGCATGTGAGTTGTTGGATGATGAATTGGATGATGGCGCATGAAAATTTTGATTGTCAAAGTCAGTGCCCTTGGTGATGTTGTTCATTCTTTGCCGGTTCTGACCTATTTGCATAGTGTTAGCGCCGATATAGAAATTGATTGGCTAGTTGAAGAGGGCTTTGCTCCGGTGCTGGATGGTCATCCATTAATTAATCGGGTGATTCCACTACAAACCAAACACTGGCGTACGTTATCGTTGCTGTCGATGTTGCGTCAGGTTTGGCACTTTATCGCTCAACTACGCCAGCAACATTACGATCTGGTTTTTGATTTGCAAGGTAATAGCAAAAGTGGTCTGTTTACTTTGCTATGTCGTGGCAAAAATAAATACGGTTTTGATCGCCATCAAGTGCGTGAGTGGCCTAATTTGCTGGCGACCAGGCATCACATTGCTTTGAATGATGCTGATCATCATGTGGCTCAGCGCTCCCTCGCCGTGGTACGTGCGGCTTTGCCCACTGGTGACGATCTGCGTAGCGCAGGACCATTGCATGTTGCGCCGCAGGCACGCGAGCAGGTTGAACAGCAGTTACAGCAAAGAGCTCTTTCACAGCATACGCTGGTGGTGTTACACTATGGAACGACGTGGCAAACCAAGTTGTGGAGCATTGAGTGTTGGCAGCAACTGGTCTGCAAATTGGTTGAACACGGTGGGTGTACCCCGATATTAACATGGGGCAACGCCGCTGAGCAGCAAGCAGCAGCGACCATTTCAGAAGCGACAGATGGTTTGGCTATTGTATGGCCGCGTGGCACTTTGCCGGAGTTGGTGGCGCTGCTCGACCGTGCCGACCTGGTCGTTGGTTGTGATACCGGACCGATCCATATCGCCGCCGCCCTTGGTACGGCTACCGTTTCATTATTCAGGGTGACCGATTCCACCCGTAATGGGCCGGTAGGGGCGATACACCGTTGTTTACAATCCCCATTGAGTTGTGCCCCCTGTTTACGCAAACAGTGTGACGAAGATTACCAATGTGCCACGTCGATCCCTGTTGACGAGGTGTATCAAGCGATTATTGAATTGATTGGACGAGGAGAAACGATTGATGCAGGAAAAGATCAGCCAGCATATTAATCAACATATCGAGGTTTTTCAGCAGGTAGTTCCGTTGCTAGTAGCCGATATCGAACGCTGTGCTCAGTTGATGTGCCAGGCGTTACGTAACGGGAATAAAATCCTGGTTATGGGCAATGGTGGCAGCGCCGCCGATGCCCAACATTTTGCTGCCGAACTGGTGGGTCGTTTTCTTAAAAATCGTGCTGCACTACCTGCCATCGCGTTGACCACTGATACATCCATTCTCACTGCCGTTGCCAACGATTTTGGCTATGAGCAGGTGTTTAGCCGTCAAGTTGAAGCACTGGCGAATGCAGGAGATGTGGTGGTGGGAATCTCCACCAGTGGCAACTCTGCCAATGTTCAATTGGCTCTCAATCTGGCTCATGAACAAGAATGCCACACCGTTGCTTTTTTAGGTCGCGATGGTGGTATTATTGCTCCGCAGGTTGATCTGGCACTAACGGTTGCCGTGAACGATACTCCACGCATTCAAGAAGTGCATCTGACGCTGATCCATATCCTGTGCGATTTGATTGAGTCAGACCTGTTTGTGGATAATTGATGATGGAAAAAGTCTCTGCTGAAGCCTATGCCGAATTGATCCGTTCCTGCAAAGTATTGGAACGGGATGGCTATGGCGAAAAAGTTCTGTTGAGCGATGATGGCTTGATTATTAAAATATTTCGTTTGAAACGGTTGTTTTCCGGCGCACTGTTGTTTCCCTACGCTCGCCGTTTTGCTGCCAACGCCAAACGACTCCAGCAGCGTAATATCACCAGTATAAGTGTGCTAAAGCTTGGTCATTGTCAGCAGCCAAAGCGTGATTTGGTTTGGTATCAACCCATTGCCGGTGAAACCTTGCGTGATTATTGCCGGTCACACGGTATTGAATCGCTTGTCGAGACTTTGGCACAATTTGTTGCCGAATTACATCATAAAGGGATACTGTTTCGATCGTTACACTGGGGTAACATCATTGTTGCTGACGATTTATCTCTTGGTTTGATCGATATTGCCGATATGCGGTTTTATGCTAAGCCACTTACCTTAACCCAGCGGCAGCGCAATTTTCATCACATGTTACGTTACGCTGAGGATCGGACGTTTTTTCATCAAGTAGCTGATGAATTTTGGTCTTGCTACCAAACGGCGGATAATCTGTCCGCTGCACAATGCCAACAATTACATATAAAGGTGTCATGAAACTCGCTTTTGCCCTTTTTAAATATTTCCCTTACGGTGGTTTGCAGCGCGATTGTATCAAAATTGCCGAAGAATGTGTGCAGCGCGGTCACACGGTGGATATTTTTACATTACAGGCTGAAGGTGATATGCCAATCGGGGTTAATCTTCGCCTGTTGCCGCAATGTGTCCAGCGTAACTATAAACGTTACGAAGCGTTTGCCGGGCAGGTTGCTCAGCGCGTTGATGTAGAGCATTACGATGGAATTGTTGGCTTTAATAAAATGCCTCATCTCGATTTCTATTATGCTGCTGATCCCTGTTTTGCTGCTAAGGCGGTAACACGTAGTATCTTCTATCGTTGGTCGGGTCGGACACGCAGTTTTCTTGCCAGTGAATCGGCGGTGTTTGGAGCTAGATCGAAAACAGAAGTTCTGCTGATATCACCACGTGAGCAGGAGATATTTGCTCAGTTTTATCAAACCGATGCCGCCAGAATGCACATGTTGCCACCCGGTATTCAAAGAGATCGCTTAGCCGGGGATAATTATCACCGATTACGCACAGATAAACGGCGGGAATTAGGGCTTAACGATGACGAAAAGATGCTGCTGATGGTTGGCTCCGGTTTTAAAACCAAAGGGCTAGATCGCAGTCTACGCGCCGTGGCTGCATTGCCGGAACCGCTACGCCATCGGGTGCGCCTGTATGTGGTTGGGCAGGATAATGTCAAACCGTTTCAACGCATGGCTAGATCGTTGGGTATCGAAGATAAGTTTTATTTTATGGGCGGGCGCGATGATGTTGCCGAGCTGCTATTTGCTGCCGATCTGTTGTTGCATCCTGCTTACCGTGAAAATACCGGTACGGTTTTATTGGAGGCGATGGCGGCGACATTGCCATTGCTGGTTTCACAGGTGTGTGGCTATAGTTTTTATGTTAACGATGCTCAGTGTGGACAGGTCATGAGTGAACCATTTTCTCAGACTAAAATGAATCAATTGCTAGCTGAGATGCTTCATAGTCCGCAACGTAAACAGTGGCAAAACAATGCGAAAAACTATGTTGAAAACCACGATATCTTTAGTATGCCTCAGCGTGCTGTCGATGTGATTGAACAGGTGTTGTCATGATTATTTTACCCGATAGTTGGAAAAAACAGTGGCAAGGGCAAGATGTTTTTGACCAATTATTTACTATTCGGGGCGATGAATACCGCAACATGGATGGTCGGCGTACATTACGTTTCGATATGCTAGGTCGAAGCTATTTCGCTAAACTGTATCGCGGTATCGGCTGGCGACGTATTTTTAAAAGTCTGTTGTCGTTGCGCAAGCCACCAGTTTTGTCCGCCCGTAATGAATGGTTAGCCATTCAAAAACTGACCGATCTCGGTGTTGCCACCATGACCATCGTTGGTTACGGGGTACGTGGAGTTAGCCCAGCTTCCAAGCAGTCTTTTCTCATTACCCAAGATCTACAGGGAACCGAAAGCCTCGAAGACTTTTGCCGCAACTGGATTGAGCAACCACCGGACTGCCGATTGAAGCGGGCATTGATAAAAAAGATTGCCCAAGTGTCATGCACGTTACATGATAACGGCATCAATCACCGTGATTATTATCTGTGTCACTTTTTGTTAGATATTTCAGCAGGTAAAGACAACCTCGACCCGCAATATTTGACCCCTTATCTTATTGATTTGCACCGGGTACAGTTTCGCTCAAGTGTACCCAGGCGCTGGCGGATCAAAGATCTGGCTGCACTGTATTTTTCCAGTATGGAGATTGGTCTTACTCAGCGTGATTTTTACCGTTTTATGTGTGAATATACCCAAAAGCCATTAGCGCAGATTGTTAAAGATTGTTTGTGGCAACGGGTAGTTGTAAGGGGAGTTAAATTACAACAACGCTTTTATCGGAAGTATGCTCAATGAATTTATTGAGATCGATTTTTTTCGAAAATCGCTGGTTCGTTGTCGTTGTAATATTGTCGCTATTATTGAAAATTGCCTTTTTACTTCAGAATGAAGTGGTGAATCCTGATGGAGCACTATATATCGCGGCGGCGGAAAAATATGCACATGGATTGTTTGCTGAAGGTGCGCGTTATTATTTGATGCCATTTTATCCGATGTTATTGGCAGCGATACACTTATTGGTGCCTAATTGGATTATTGCTGGTCAGTTGTTGACGGTTGTACCATTGGTTTTGGTATTATGGCCGCTCTATGTGCTGACTCGGCGTTTATTCGATGAGCAGAGTGCTTTGTGGGCTACGTTGTTGTTTGCACTGTTGCCAATATTTAATCAGGATAGTACTGCAATTATTCGTGATCCTCTGTTTTTATTGTTTGTCATGTATGCATTGATGTTTTTGGTAAACTCCTATCTTGATTGTCAGGTTAAGGCAATTATTGGATTTGTTCTATTTACCACCTTGGCTCTGTTAACGAGGATAGAGGGGGTATTGTTACCATTGATTTCGCTATGGGTCGTAGCAATAAGCTGGTGGCATTCACAAAAGAAGTGGGCGTTTTTATTTCGAGTTATCATTTATATACTGCTGTTTGCGACAATTGCAGTACCAATGTTGTATGGACTTGATGCTGTTGATATTTGTGTTACCTCGCGTATGGGTGAGGTGGTGGTGTGGATAGAGGAACTGCTTAGCCTACAGTTGTTTGCTGGATACCAACAATTGATGCACTCCCTAAAGCAGATGCAGTTGGCATCGTCCGGCGGTCATTATCACAATAATTTATTTGAAGTAACCCGACATTATGCACCGCTTATTTACCTGATTGGTTTGGCAGAGATGGTAGGAAAAGCGATGTTTCCGACAACATTGCTGGCTCTTTTTGCCTTACGTTGGCGTAGTAGGGAAATAACTGTAGGTCGCTGGATCCTTTTGTTAGTGTGGCTGGCTTTTCTTTTGCTTGATATTATTTTTGTAATTAAAAATAAT
Source organism: Thermodesulfobacteriota bacterium (assembly GCA_034722515.1). Lineage (GTDB taxonomy): Bacteria > Desulfobacterota > Desulfuromonadia > Desulfuromonadales > Desulfuromonadaceae > Desulfuromonas. The sequence continues at coordinate 39,786 of JAYEOA010000046.1, forward strand.
TTTATCACTGAACGTTATCTGTGGATTCCCGTAGTTGTGAGTTTACCTTGGATTGGTTACGGAGTTCATCTGTGGTGGCTACGGCGTGGACAGCAACAACTGATTGCGCTACTCGTGGTTGTGCTGATCGTTATGGCACCATTATCTAAAAGCGTGGCTGTGGCAGCAAGGACTCAGGATAACACAGTGGTTACCGCCGGTCGCTGGTTGCGTGATTATGATCCGCAACGACAGCTAGCTATTTTATACAACGACCGTCGTTTGCCTCTTTATGCTAATCGGGTGTCTGAAGTGACCAAGGTTTGCCCACTCAATGAGTTACGTAAATCTGCATATTTAAACGAAGGGGTAGAGATAGTGGCTCTTTATCTCTCCAATAAAAAAAATGAGGTTTATGCGATTCATGGATTTGAGCCATTTAAGGTGATTAAAGGGCTTAAAAAGACCGTGGTATTTTTGAAACGACAACCAGTATAGGCGGATTAGTAATTGATTTTATCCCAAGATAAGGCGCTACCTGATTCAATGTTGCATGTTGCTTGTTTGCCTAAAATTTCTTGATAATGTTTCGGAGCTAAGCCAAACCCAGGTCGAACACTCCTGATATTGTTTTTGGTGAACAACTCTCCCTTGGTGATTTTTTTTACCACGTACAATGAGCGCCTGAATTGTGCGTTGCCCTGCTCACTTGCTTTTCTTCTGTAATTGATCGTTCCCAGTGCTTTCCATGCTGTTTTACTGTCATCGCATAGTGCGGATAACTCTTGTGGTTCCAGTGAAAAGCTATCATCTGGTCCGCCACCACTGCGGTCGAGAGTGAAGTGTTTTTCGATGATTGCCGCGCCCAATGCTACGCTGGTGAGTGCTGTGGTATTGTTCAGCGTATGATCGGATAATCCGGTTACCAGACCAAAGCGTCGTTGCATATCTGAAATAGTTCGCAGATTATAATCGCCGGACGGAGCAGGGTAGCCACTGACACAATGTAGTATCGCCAGTTGTTTGCATCCGCCGTCATGTGCAGCAGTGATCGCTTCTTCAATTTCCTCAGCATCGGCCATTCCGGTTGAGATGATCATTGGTTTACCTGTACTGGCGGCATATTTTATCAGCGGCAAGTCCACCGCTTCGAACGATGCTATTTTATAGGCCGGTGCGTTAAGGTCTTCCAGTAGATCAATGGCTGTATTGTCGAAAGGGGAACTGAACATGATGATGCCGAGTTCTTTGGCGCGTGCGAATAGTGGTTTATGCCACTCCCACGGCATGTGTGCTTCTTCATACAGTTCGTAGAGTGTTCGGCCATCCCACAACCCTCCTTTTATTTTAAAATCTTCAGAGTTGCAATCCAGCGTTATGGTGTCTGGTCTGTAGGTCTGTAGCTTAATCGCATCGGCTCCGGCGTATTTAGCGGCTTCAACAATTTTTAGAGCCGTTTCTAGTTTACCATTATGATTGGCTGATATCTCAGCAATGATGAATGGCATTGTATCTTGAGCAATACGGCGACCAGCTATAGTGATAAACGGCATCTTATCCATTGGCATCATCCTTCTTTTGTGCATACCATTCATTTTTCAATAACCCAAAGCAGATAACGCAGTGATAGTCGTGTCCGTCAAAATACTGTTCCCGAAGTATCCCTTCCTGCTGAAAGCCCTGATTGAGATGAAATGTAATGGAACGTTGGTTGTAAGCAAGGACTTGGCCGCAAAGTTTATGTAATTTAAGGGTGTTAAATGCGAAATCTTGAGTTGCTTTCCCTAGTTTTTTACCTGTTCCTTTGGCCGCATCTGGTGCAAGATAAAAGCCCCAATCGGCAATTTTTCCGATTTTTTTCACCGTTATATTGATGTAGCCAAGAGCTTCATCGTCTTCTTCATAGATGAGTAAATGGCGCAAAGGGTCTTGACTAACATGTTCAAACCACTGGAGGTGTTCCTCCAAGCTGATCTCATGTTGTGTATACATGAAGCGTCGCACCTCTGGATGGTTGCGCCAGCGTAGGATGGTCTCAAGGTCATTCTTTTGTAGTGAGCGTATCGTGCCGACCTCTGGAGTTTTTTTAATCATAAATTGATTCCAAGTTCGCTGAATATGTTTTGTACCCCAAGGCCGTCTGTTAGTTGGCTGGAGCGTTGGCTCATTATTGCAAGTTCTTGCGGTGTTTCCAGTAGCATGTTTAACGAGATCGGAAGATTATCACGAATAGATTCCGTTGAGCCGAGAAGTTTTGCTGCTCCAATGGATTCAAGGGCGAGTGCTCCGGTTTTTTGGTTGTCAGCCAAGATAACCATCAACGTCGGCAACCCCAGACAGCAACGCTCCCATGCTGTACCGCCAACAGCGCCGATGGCTAGATCACTATCTGCCATCAGTTGAGCCATATTCGATACATCGACCAGTATCTCAGTGTTCCAATGCATCTCTTCAGCTTGATGTTTCACTGCTTCAAGCCACGGTGCCTGTGCGCCCATAATGATGGTGATCGTGCAATCATCAGGTAATTTACTTACCTTCAAAGCGTCCAGAACCTGACCTGTAGCGTTCGGTTGATCCGTGCCTCCCATGGTTATAAGCACACGGCGCAATCGGGGTGCGTGTCGACGAGCCAGACTGTAGGGACGTAGCTGAGCAAACTCCGGGCGCAGTATGCCATAATGTTGTCCGAGTAACAGCTTGCATCGTTCAGGCGCTAAATTGGCATAATGGTCGGGGCTGCGGTTCAATGTTTGATCTAAAAGCAGATCGCAGTCATGGCAGCGCTTTGCCAAGTCATCTATAACCATCAGAAAGTTACATGAAGTCCTTAGTCGGCGCTCCCAGCGAGCATTTAACCCATAATGGTCTACGATCAACCAATCGGGTTGCCAGCCAGCCAAGTGTGCTGCCGTCTGTGACGCATCGCTGTCTTCGGCGTATTCTGACTCGCGATCTGAAGATATTTGCCTGTCTCCGGCAATGTCAGGTAGTGGATGGAGGTGAAATCCATGTTGGCGTATCAGATTGAATGCATGCCCTGAATGTTCACGGCTGATAAATAGACACTCGGCACCTTGCGTTTTAAATTCTGCAGCGAGTGTCAAGCAGCGCACGATATGCCCATTGCCGATCTGCACCGAAGCGTCTGCGCGAAATGCGATCCGTTTTCCGGTAAAGATACTCATGGGATGGCGTGTAGCGCCTTGAACATCCATTCAGCCCGTACCCAGTCTTCAATAGTATCAATATCTTGCACACGGTGACGAGGCAGTATGATTGGGGAAGATTCTTGGCCGAAAATGGGTTTTTCATTGATCCACGCGTCGGCTCGACCCCAGTAGAATTGTCCGGCATCGTGAAAAGCCTCTTCGAGATCCTGCGAGCGGGTATTGAAGTGTTCGGGGTTAAACATCTCGATATGCTGATTGGCTGTTATGCGGATGGCTCGTTGGATTGGAAAAGGGTAGCTGGTGACAGAAAAAACATAGTCACTATGGGATGTGCCCATGATATCTAAACCCCTGCATATTTCTTCAGCTTGAACAAAGGGAGCTGTAGCATAGATACAGCAAATTTCAGCAGGTTTTTTCCCGTTCGCTTCGAACCACTCAATGGCATGACGAATGACGGGAATGGTTCCGGTGTGATCATCTGAAAGCACGTCTGGACGCATAAATGGAACATTGGCCCCATAGTGACGGGCGATATTGGCAATTTCATCATCATCCGTTGAGATGATAACGTCATCAAAACAGCCGCTATTGATGGCCGCTTCGATGGACCAGGCAATGATCGGTTTTCCGCAAAATTCTTTGATGTTTTTCCGGAGAATTCGCTTACTGCCGCCGCGAGCCGGGATGACCGCTAACCTCATACGTCAAGAGCCTTTCGCAATGCTGTAACTACCTCATCCTGTTGTAATTCGGACAAGTTTGGATACATAGGCAGACTTATCGCTTCTGCGTAGTACTGCTCTGCATTGGGGAATTGGCCAACCTTGAAACCCATATTTTGGTAGTATGGTTGGGTGTGAATCGGGATGTAATGGAGATTGACACCAATACCTTGTTCGCGTAGTGATTCGAACACCTCTTGGTGGCTGGATGTAATCTGATCAAGCTTTAAACGAATGACGTACAGGTGCAATCCTGAATAGCTGTCCTGATGTTGATATGGTACCACGACTGGTAATGACGATAATTGCTCGTTGTAACGTTGAGCGAGGCTATGTCGCCGCGCTACATAGCTATCCAGTCGTTCCATTTGACTGATGCCGAGAGCCGCCTGTAACTCGGTCATCCGGTAGTTGTAGCCCAGTTCAATTTGTTGGTAATACCACGGACCATCGGCATCATGGGTCATTAAGGCTGGATCACGAGTGATCCCGTGGCTGCGTAGTAGAGTCATCCGCTGGACCAGTGTTGTATTATTTGTTAAAGCCATTCCACCTTCACCCGTGGTAATGATCTTTACCGGGTGGAAACTGAACACCGTAATGTCGCTGTAGCGACCGCAGCCAACGGGTTCTCCTTGATATGCGCCGCCGATGGCATGTGCCGCATCCTCAATGATGTTAAATCCATAACGCTTGGCTAAAGCATGGATAGACTCCATATCGCAGGGAGTACCGCACAAATGAACGGGGATAACCACCTTGGGTAGACAACCATTAATTTCAGCCTTGGCCAGCTTAGATGCCAATGCTTTTGGGCACAAATTATATGTTTGTGGATCAATATCGACAAAATCGACCTGAGCTCCACAGTATAGTCCGCAATTGGCCGAGGAGACAAAGGTGTTCGGAGTCGTCCACAACCAGTCTCCAGCTTCAAGCTCCAAGGCGCGACACGCCAGATGTAACGCCGACGTTGCGCTATTTACCGCTAAGGCATGGTTTGCCCCACAGTAATCCGCTACAATTTGCTCGAATTGGGGCACTCTAGGCCCCTGAGTCAGATAATCGGATGTAAGCACCTCGACAACGGCGTCAATATCCGTTTGGGTAACATCTTGACGACCATAAGGGATCATCTAAATACCCGCCAGTTGATTAAACTCGATGATCTCTTCGATCGACAAAAAGTGTGGATTGGTTCCTGAGTTATATGCAAACCCCTGAGCAACCGGTGTACCTTTTTCGTTGATGGCGTTGGTTGCGAAGTCATTATCAACGCGATTAAATGTGATGGTTGGGCTGATAACATAGTGGTCGTCAAACTCTACCGTCAGGTGAGAGTCATCCATTGGGCACATGATCTCATGTAATTTTTCACCGGGGCGAATGCCGATAATTTTATGGGACAAATCGGGAGCTATTGCCGTGGCTAAGTCTGTAATGCTGATGGAAGGGATTTTAGGTACGAAGATCTCTCCCCCTTTCATCCGTTGGAAGTTCTTCAGGACAAAATCGACACCCTGTTGGAGGGTGATCCAGAAGCGGGTCATATCGGCATGGGTAATCGGTAGGTGATCGCTACCTTCAGCTATTATTTTTTGGAAAAATGGTATCACTGAGCCACGAGAACCAACGACATTACCGTAACGGACAACAGAAAACAGAGTATTTTGACTGCCAGCCATATTGTTTGCTGCGACGAACAGTTTGTCCGAAGCCAGCTTGGTCGCACCATAAAGGTTGATTGGGTTAGCAGCTTTATCGGTGGACAATGCAATGACTTTTTCGATCTTGTTTTCTAACGCCGCTTTGATAACATTTTCAGCGCCATGAATATTGGTTTTTATGCATTCCATCGGGTTATATTCAGCCGCTGGAACTTGTTTAAGTGCTGCTGCATGAATGATGAAATCGACATCCTGCGTTGCTTGACGCAAGCGTTCTCCATCGCGTACATCGCCAATAAAGTAGCGCATGCATGGTTGATTAAAGTCCTGTTGCATCTCAAACTGCTTTAGTTCATCGCGGGAATAGATGATCAGCCGCTTGGGGGCATAGTGGGCTAAAATTGTTTTGACGTACTTTTTGCCGAATGAACCGGTGCCCCCGGTAATCAGAATCGATTTGTTGTTGAACATAAAAACATCCTTAGCTTTATTTAAAGTAGGTAGGTAGATATAGCCTGGGCAACGCGTTCATTAGCTTTGCGGTCACGGCTGCCAAAAACCCAGGAAAAATAACGTTGTCTTTGCGGCGCATAGTTTGGTGCGTCGAGAATCGCCCTGTTTAGCACTGAACTAAAATCTATGGAATTTTTCGTGTGGTAGCAGGGCCCACAGTCGTATAAAGACAACAGTTGCTCAGTGTCATCTGGATGCATCTCTTCTCTTGTAGCTTGTTGTCGCATCATGTCGCGAGAATAGCCAGGTGTTTCAATGAATAGCTGTGGAACATCGTAAAACATTGATTCTTCTGCCGGAGAGTTTGCATCGGATATTATCAGATCCGTTATGGAAAGCAATAGCGACAGTGGTTTGCTGGTCAAATCCAGAAGACTGTGAGGGTGATGCTTTGCAATAGTCTGAACGCGGCGAAAACTTGTTCGATCCGCAGATCTAGAGGTTAGTGCTTGGTTGGGATGGGGACGCAAAATAAGGTTGTAGTCAAGGGGCGTTGTCTTGATAAGATTCTCTGCAACCTGATCCCACGAACCGACGCCTCTACGGCTCGGGGCATATAAAATGGTTTTTTTTGTTGGATCTAATCCCATTGACAACAATGCACTTTGACGCAATTCTTCGCTTTGCTGAGGAAATTCGCAGAATGGTAGGAATCCCGTATTTACGACAGTCTTGAGAGTGGTGGTCGAGGCAAAACGGTCAATCATCTGTTGCATGCGTGGCCCAATGACACATAACAGATCGTAGTGAGCATTACTCAGTAAAGCCTGCTTGCTGAGCATCATGTAAGTGCCGTGAAATACAGTACATTTCTTCGCTGAATAATGTTGCAGAAAACTTTTATAGGGCGAACCTGTTACTATGACCTCTGCCCCAGTTAAGCGACGATTGCCTGATGCCAGCGAGCTAAGAAGGCGCGAATACCGTGCTTGAGGCATATCTGGATAAAGTTTGGCAGTGGCTTTCAGCGTTGAGCGTCGATTTGATACGAACATCCCTGGCAACACTGTATGGATTTGTGCCAGATGAGGCACTGCCTGAAACATCTTGGAAAAGTAAACCACATTGCCCATTGCATATCCTATACTTGCGTGTTGCTGTCTGTTAAGGCAACTGATGCTTTGCGCACCAAAATATCTTCCATTACCAGATAGGGCAGATCGCAGCCGTAAAACATGTCCAGCGCATCCTTCGGGGCACAGACCATTGGTTCACCACGGCGGTTGAGGGAAGTGTTTAGTACCACGCCATTGCCAGTGAGTTTTTCCAGCTCTTCGATCAGCGCATAGTAGCGTGGATTGATCTCCTTGTTTACCACTTGGGCGCGGGATGTGCCGTCTTCGTGGATCACTTCTGGAATACGTTTGTTCCACTGTTGATTAACCTTGAAGGTAAAGGTCATGTACGGGGCGGGGTGGTCGGTTTGTAGTAGGTCTTCGGCCACCGTGTCGAGGACACTGGGGCAGAATGGTCGCCAGCGTTCGCGGTATTTAATCTGCTCATTGATCCGATCAGCGACCCCTTTAGAGCTGGGGCAACCGAGGATACTGCGATTGCCGAGGGCACGCGGGCCGAATTCCATCCGTCCTTGAAACCAGGCCACCGGATGCCCCTCAGCCAGAATCGTGGCGACCGTTTCTGGTACATTGTTGATCTTTTCCCATTGCGGTTTTTCCGGATGCTTCTCACAGGCAGCGATACATTCTTCGTTAGAAAACTTAGGGCCGAGGTAGACGTGGTGCAGTTTTTCCACCTTAATTCCATGTTGGTGAGCCGCATAAGCTGCTGCACCAATGGCTGTTCCCGCATCAGATGCCGCCGGTTGGACAAACAGCTCTTTAACATAGGGCAGATCAAGGATGTACTGATTGAGCTTGACGTTCAATGCGCTGCCACCGGCAAAACACAGTTGACCGGTTTCCTGCAAAACGTCTTTCAAATAGTAGTCGATCATCTCCAGCGATAGTTTTTCAAACAAGCGCTGAATACAGGCGGCGTAGTCGATATATGGTTCATCAGCGCTGTCACCTTGCCGCTTTGGTCCTAACCAGTCGATCAATTTTTGACTGAAATAGTAGCCCTTTCCATCTTCTTTATAGCGCCGGGTGCCGACGGTATTGACCAACTCGGTGTTGATGATCAGTTCACCATTTTCAAACGTTGCCAGACGTGAAAAATCATATTTTTCTGGATCACCATAGGGAGCCATCCCCATCACTTTGAATTCTCCATCGAGCATCTGAAATCCCAGATATTCAGTCATGGCACCGTACAGACCACCCAACGAGTCGGGGTCGTAGAACTCTTTTATTTTATGAATCTTGCCGTTTTCACCATAGCCAAAAAAGGTAGTGGCGTACTCCCCTTTGCCGTCGATACCGAGGATGGCTGTTTTTCCCGCAAAACCACTCAAATGATATGCACTGCTGGCATGGGCTAAATGGTGTTCAACGGGGACAAATTTGATGTCATCCCAACATATTCCCACCTGTTGCAACATCGCCTGCACATTTTTAAAGTTGCGCTGGTAGCGTCGGTTGCCGTTAAATAATGCTGTTAATGCACGGTCGGGGGCGTACCAGTAACGTTTGGCATAATGCCAGCGATCGGGACGATCCAGACCAATTTTTGCATAGGGAAAAGCGACAATATCCACATCCTCGGGCTTAAGTCCGGCATATTCTAGACAAAATTTGGTTGCTTTCAGTGGCATGCAGTTTTTGGCATGTTTTTCACGGCTAAAGCGTTCCTCCTCTGCTGCTGCGACCAGTTTATCGTCGATGTAGAGGGCAGCAGAAGGGTCGTGAGTCAGTGCGCCGGAAAGGCCGAGGATCACTTTGGACATATATCAATAAACTCCGTGTATATGAAGATGTTTGGTAACAATTCAGTGATGGTGGGCATGTTCGTGTAAATGTATTGTAAACAGTTTATTGTTAGTCGTTTATTCTGACACAATACCTCGGGGCTGTGTCAACATATTTCATCAGCAGGGTCATGATCGGCGACAATTGTTTTTAACGTTGATATCTCATATTCAGCTAATTTCACAGAAAAAACCTTTGTTGTTATCCGGGCAGGTGCTTTTCAAACCATCGTTGTAACTGTGGTTGACTTGCCCAGTTGCGCAAAAAACGTTTTTGGTCAATTGGATAGGCGTGCAAAAAACGCCGTCGCCAGCAAAATTCACGCATAGAATCTAAATCAATGACCCATGGTTGTCCATCCCGGATTAAAAAATTTGTCCCCTTACAGTCGCCGTGATAAATCCCCAGTTGCAGTAACACAGAGAATAGCGTCACAAATTGTTGTGCCGTTTCTATGTTGCCGGTTGGCTGTGTTGAAAAATATTCAGTGGCACCGGGGGCGTTAATGTGCTCGCACACATAATAGCTGCTTAAACGCAAAGGGCCAAAACGTTTTTCGATCATGGCAATCGCCTGTGGCGTGGCAATGTTGGAGATATTGAGACGTTGAGTGTTGCCCCACGATACCCAAGCTCGGCTGGGGCGTAGGCAGCGTTTCATGGCGTGCCAAATGCCCTTGATATTGTAGCGTTTAATCACCCAATTCCCCTGTGGATGGAGGATGCGAACCACGGTGGCACTGTTGCCATCTTTGAGCATTTCACCATGCGTGATCAGGGTGTCTGGGTTAGCCAAGAGTTGGCTGATGCGCTGGTGATCGGCGTCGCGGCGATAGATAGCTGTTTGGTGGATAGTATTGCTACGGATAAACTCACTGCAACTACGATAGCTTTTTTTTACATAATTGAGGCGGCGTTTTTTGCGAACCTTGAATAGCAAGGGTACTAAAGATGTAGACAATACATCAACATTAAATTGTCGTGTTTGGTGGCGTGCTTGGCAATACTCTGTTAGTGCTGGTTTAATCAGGTAGTCACCACTGGGCGGTAGTTGAGCAAAAAACAGCGCCAGATTGTCCAAACTGTCTTTTATATTGAGCGCGGTTCCCGCCCGCTTGCTGTTCACTCCATCGCCGTCAATAGTGTACCAACGTCCCTGACTGTAGAGAAAGTTATCCAAGTGCAGATCTTTTTGTCGCAGACC
>JAYEOA010000047.1:0-17927 GCA_034722515.1 Thermodesulfobacteriota bacterium
GCATGCTTGGGATCTGTGCGGGGGGTATCGGGCAACCGATATCCCTACCGCGACGACTGTTGGCTGACCTTCAATTTCAAACCAATTCTCTTCTGTTTCCAGTGCCTCACTGGCGCTAGCTTGCCAAGCAGATCTCCCCAGATAAGAGCATGAACTTTCCCTGCACCACTGCATCATTTACGCTGACCGTTATATCACATGGCTTCGTTGTCTTGCGCTAACTCGCCTCCAGCCTACGCCTTATATGATGTTCTTGTTCATTTTTGCATCCAGCTTCCTTCGGACATATCCTCACGAATATGCCCTTGCCTTTTGCTAGTTGTTAACGCCATACTCACAACATGGTTTTCTGGAGGTGATCTTCCAACAGGGGACTTACACCCCATGAGTTCATGCCCATGCTGGGCGTGCCCAAATGCTGAAGCGGACTGAATAATCAGCGGTGTTTCGCGAAAAGGATTCTACTCAATTGAAAGGGCACTGGGCAGCCGCTTACCTCAGACCGTTATACATAAAATAGCAATGGATGATTTTTTGAGTAAAGGATAAAAAAATGACAAGCACAGCGCAGAGAGCAGAACTTCAAGCTCAAATTTGGAAAATAGCCAACGATGTTCGAGGTTCAATCGATGGCTGGGATTTCAAACAGTATGTACTGGGCACTCTCTTCTACCGTTTTATCAGTGAAAACTTCTCAAGCTACATCGAAGCTGATGATGAGAGTGTCAACTACGCAGAACTCCCTGATACAGTCATTACCGATGCAATAAAAGATGATGCCATCAAAACAAAAGGCTACTTCATCTACCCCACTCAACTTTTCTCAAATATCGCCAAAAATTCCAACGATAACGACAATCTCAACACCGATTTAGCCGCCATTTTCTCAGCTATCGAAGGCTCTGCCAACGGCTACCCATCAGAGGTTGATATCAAAGGGCTCTTTGCCGATTTTGATACCACCAGTAACCGACTCGGCAACACCGTCACCGATAAAAACAGCCGTCTCTCTGCGGTGCTCAAAGGAGTAGAAGGCTTAAGTTTCGGAAACTTTCATGAAAATCAGATAGATCTTTTCGGCGATGCCTATGAGTTTCTCATCTCAAACTATGCAGCCAATGCAGGGAAATCAGGCGGTGAGTTTTTCACTCCTCAAAGTGTATCAAAGCTCATTGCCAGGCTGGCGATGCACAAGCAGACCACAGTCAATAAAATTTACGACCCTGCCGCAGGTTCAGGCTCTCTTCTTCTACAAGCTAAAAAACATTTTGATAACCACATCATCGAAGATGGTTTTTGGGGGCAGGAGATTAACCACACCACCTACAACCTCGCACGAATGAATATGTTTCTCCACAACATCAACTACGACAAGTTTAATGTTGCTCTTGGAAATACGCTTATTGATCCCCACTTTGGCGATGATAAACCCTTCGATGCGATCGTATCAAACCCACCCTACTCAGTGAAATGGATCGGCACCGATGATCCAACGCTCATCAACGATGACCGTTTTGCACCGGCTGGAGTGTTAGCACCTAAATCAAAAGCAGACTTTGCTTTTGTACTGCACGCTCTCAGCTACCTCTCAAGTAAGGGAAGAGCGGTCATTGTCTGCTTTCCCGGTATCTTTTATCGTGGTGGTGCAGAGATGAAGATCCGTAAATATCTTATCGATAACAACTTTGTAGAGACGGTTATCTCCCTCGCTCCAAACCTCTTTTTTGGCACCTCTATTGCGGTTAATATTCTCGTTCTCTCCAAGAGCAAAAGCGACAACAGAACCCAGTTTATCGATGCCAGCGGTGAAGCGTTCTTTAAAAAAGAGACCAATAACAATGTTCTCAATGAGGATCACATAGAAAAGATTATGAACACCTTTGATCGTAAAGAGGATGTTGAATATGTGGCTATCTCCAAGGATGCTGATGCTATCGCAGAAAACGACTACAACCTCTCTGTCAGCTCCTATGTTGAGGCGAAAGATACTCGTGAAAAGGTGGATATTGCGGAACTCAATGCAGAGTTGAAAACGACGGTAAGTAAGATTGATTCACTTCGCTGTGATATTGACGCTATCGTTGCGGAGATTGAAAATGGGTAAAAAGAAAAACAAACTTCCTTCTATTCGTTCATCCGCAGTCGAGTATCTCTCATTTATCGCAGCTACCGGCGATGGAGGTGTTGAAGCAGTATACTCGGATGAAGATATATGGCTAAGCCAAAAAATGATGGGATCTCTTTATGATGTGAATGTGCGCACAGTGAACGAACACCTGAAAAAAATCTTTAAAGAGAATGAACTGTATGAAGATTCAGTTATCCGGAAATTCCGGATAACTGCTACTGACGGAAAAAACTACAACACAAATCACTACAATTTATCGGCAATCATTGCAGTGGGTTATAAAGTTAACTCTGAACGAGCTGTGCAGTTCCGCAAATGGGCAACAGGTGTTATTAAAGAATACACCATTAAAGGTTTTTCCATGGATGATGAGCGCCTCAAAAATGATGGTTCTATTCTTGGAAAAAAATATTTTGAAGAACAACTTGCGCGTATTCGTGAAATAAGGCTCAGCGAACGCAAATTTTATCAAAAAATTACTGACATTTATGTAACAGCTCTTGACTACGATGTAACAGCTACTGCTACCAGGCGGTTTTTTTCTACAGTTCAAAATAAATTACATTGGGCAATTCATGGACAAACAGCAGCTGAAGTTGTTTACACTCGTGCGGATGCAGAACAAAGTAATATGGGCTTAACATCATGGAAAGATGCCCCAAAAGGTAAAATTCAGAAATTTGATGTCTCTATTGCTAAAAACTACCTAAGTAATAATGAAATCGCTCAACTACAAAGACTTGTAAATGCTTACTTGGATATAGCTGAAGATATGGCTCTTAGAAAAATACCAATGACAATGGCAGACTGGGAAGAGCGTCTAAATCGTTTTATCGCTGCAACCGATAGGAATATTTTGCAGGACGCAGGTAAGGTCAGTGCAGAAATCTCCAAAGCTCATGCAGAAAGCGAATTTGAGAAATATCGCATTGTGCAGGATCGTTTATATGAATCCGACTTTGATAAACAGATGAAAGCACTGGAAGATCTAGAAAAACAAGGTGCAAAACATAATGGGACTAATGATGAATAAGAGTGAATTGAATTTTATGGAGAAGTTGTTGAAGGGGGTTGAAAACGGAACCACGAAAAACACGAAAGGCACGAAAAGATTGGAGGTTGAGTGGAAGAAGTTGGGGGAGGTTGGTGAAGTTCGTATGTGCAAACGAATTTTAAAACATCAAACTACTGAAATAGGTGATATTCCATTTTATAAAATTGGTACATTTGGAAAAGAGGCTAATGCTTATATTTCTCAAGAGTTATTCAATGAATATAAATCAAAATATAGTTATCCTAAAATTGGGGAAATTCTAATTTCTGCAAGTGGTACAATTGGTAGAACTGTCATTTTTGACGGTCAAGATGCTTATTTTCAAGATAGTAATATTGTCTGGATTGAAAATAACCAAAGCACAGTGTTAAATAAATACTTGTTTCACTTTTATAAAATTGCAAAGTGGCATACTGCTGAAGGTGGTCAGTTTTAGGTTGTCAAAACTATGCAGGATTAATAGCGCTTCAAGAGGTTGATATGGACGACCCCAAAGCGGTTGAAGCGTTCAAAGAGTTTCACTATCTAAATGATGAAGACTTAGAGGCGATGCAAGGTGTCGAAGTTCTTAAAGACAGAACAGTGCAAGACTACCGTTCAAACTACAACGATATTAGAGATTGGCTTCGTCGTGAGAAATCGGAAAAAGATAAAGAGGAGTCAACCATTGATTGGGATGATGTTGTTTTTGAAGTGGATCTTCTCAAATCACAAGAGATCAATCTTGATTACATTCTCGAACTCATTTTTGAACACAACAAGAAGACAAAAGATAAAACAGCGTTGGTCGAAGAGATTCGGCGTATGATCCGTGCAAGCATCGGAAATCGTGCTAAAGAAAGTTTAGTCGTTGATTTCATCAACCAAACAGACCTCGACAGCATTGAGGATAAAGCAAGTATTATCGATGCGTTCTTCTCCTTTGCTCAAAGAGAACAGAAACGAGAATCAGAGGCGTTAATCAACTCTGAAAGTCTTAATGAAGAAAATGCAAAACGGTATCTAGTTGCTTCATTAAAACGAGAATACGCCAGTGAAAACGGCACAGAACTCAACGCAATCCTCCCAAAAATGAGCCCCCTCAATCCCCAATACTTAACAAAAAAACAGAGTGTCTTCCAAAAAATTGCAGCTTTCGTTGAGAAGTTTAAGGGGGTTGGAGGAAATATTTAAGGTAGAGTGCAAAATAAATGTATAATCGGGTAGCCGGAGGTTTTTCTCCCCCAGCCCCCACACCACCCTGCATGCGACTTAAGCACAGGGCGGTTCCTGAGGATGTTTAAAATAAGCTGGCCGATTGGCTCCAATTTATTCCAGTGCTGGTTTTTGTTTTTTGCGCCAACTAATCTTAACCCGATCGGGCATGTAATTAGTTGAGCTGTACAGGCTCCTCACTGCCCCTTAAGTTCAGACCTTCACCCTGTCCCAACCATTACGAGTTAACGCCATAATCACAACATGGTTTTCTGGCGGTGATCTTCCAACAGGGGGTGTCCCCATTTCCCCAATGTTTCTGGTTAGTCGTCTACATCGTGAATAAAACTCACTTTTAGCCCAAATGGTTTTCCGATCTCTTCGAGAGTCTTCAAGGTCGGGTTGCCCTGCCGAGTCTCTACGGCCTGTAATGTTTGGAAGCTGACACCTCTCAATATTTTCGCTGCGTAAGTTTGTCGGCTCATACCAAGGATCTTCCTCATCAGCTTTGACGCCTCGGGGATATCTACCGTTCCCGCATCAATGCCTTCATAAAGCTCCTTGCGTAACTGTTCGATTTTTTCCGGGGAAGGGCGTTTCATTTTAAGCCTCCACTCGTCGGTCTTGCCTTTGACAGTAGCTCGGCCACGTTATGAATTCTGCGCTCAAGACGCTCTATGATTTCGACATTGACGCCACACTTTTGCATCGTGTCCGGCAACTGTGTAACGCGCTCTTCAAGGTTTGCAAGCCATGAGCGCATTTCAATGAGATCAATCTTCAATTCGGAACCAAGATCCGTAGCGACTTGGCCCCACTCGGGAACGCCTATCTCTGTCTCTCCATCACTATCCCACAGTGACGCCCTTGCTATCCCTTCGGGGTCAAGAAACATCGGTGCGAAATCGAAAAGAGGTGATAGACGGAATTCGCCATCAGGCGTTTTGATAAAGGCAGTGTTTCGGCCATGATTATCGGTGTTGCGTAAGCAAACATTCAGAACGTCCCGCAGGATATATTCCTTCAACTCGGTAATTGGATCGGTGGTGTACTTCATGATCATTTGGCAAGAACGATTATGGGACATCCTTTTGCCAAACTCGCAGACATTCGAAATAGATGCTAGGCTTTCAAGGCCATAGCGTGCTAACCCGTTACGGGTCACTTCGCGGTCAAACCTCGGGATAAAAAGGGCGTCATCTCTATATAAAAGTTGTTTTTGCGAAGTCCTGATGCCGAACTGTTGTGCAACATCGTAGTATGGCGCTTCATTGCGAAGGACAATCTTGTCATTGTCATCTTTCCCACGGGGAAATTTGACCAACCAGTGATCCATGGCCTGATCATCTGGTAAGGCAGCGTCGGCATGCCACTTCCCCCTCTGGTCGCGCACCAATAAAAACTTTGGTGCTTCACCCTGAACGTCGGTCGCACCAGCCACGGTAGCCCCACGCGATTGTGCATACTCGATAAAGTTTTCGTTCTTTTCTACGATCTCTTCTGTTGTAAAACCTGCGTGAGTGGGATGATCAAAACTGTGATCAACGGCCTCTCTAATCCTCATATTTCCCGGTGGTGATCCTGCACCAGTTAGCAACAGTGGCCACCAGCTGGAAGGGTGGTCGTCTTTGAGGGAAAGCTTTTTTAGCCAATATTTTCTGGCGTTGCCAGTGGGAACCATATCAAGCAAAAAAGTTGGCCAGTGGCTCATGGGATGACTGTCAAAATTGACCGGATACCGGCAACCAACCATTTCAATGGGCGTTGCGTCAGGATATAGCTCTGCTGCATAGTCAATATCGTAGGACAGAACCGAGTTTGCATTGAATCCGTCTTGTCCCCGAACAGGATAAGGTTGAACTGTCGCGACAAGTCGCCATGCCCCCCGATGAAATAATTGGATGTGTGCTTTGCTGGTCGTCATCATTAATACCAATCCTGAATTAAGCTATTAAAGTAGTATCAACTTAGCACGTATTGCAAGAAAAGAGCTAATAAAATAGCAAATATCATAAGCACGTTAATTTTATACCTCATGATACTAAGACTTGAAGAGGTTTAGCGTCAGTTGCGAAAATAAATTAGAAGCTGTTGCCGAATTGTTTAATATGTTAGTGTTGTTTCTGTGTAAAACATAAAAAAATACTATTGTATTAGATCTTCGTGGCAGTATGTTTAATTATTACAGAAGATAGAGGACGACATGGCGATCAAACCTATTGAATATAGTAACGGCGTGTGCCGGATGATTGATCAACGCTTGTTACCAGCGCAGGAAGTATGGCTCGATTATAGCGATTATCAGGGGGTGGCCGAGGCGATTCAAACCATGGTGGTGCGCGGTGCTCCGGCTATTGGTGTGGCGGCGGCCTTTGGTGCGGCTTTTGCTGCTGCGGCTATTGACGCAACAGATTTTGAAGATTTTGAAGGTCAATTTATCCCCTGTTGTGATGTGCTGGCCGCGACCAGACCCACTGCGGTTAATTTGTTTTGGGCGTTGGAACGTATGCGACGGGTGGCGCGGGAACATAAAGGGTTATCCTTGCCACAGTTGCAACAGCGTTTGCTCGATGAAGCACTGGAGATTGCTGCCGAAGATGAGCGTATAAATCGCGCCATGGGTCAGCATGGTCAAGTGTTGTTTCCGCAGCAAGGGTGTATCCTCACCCATTGTAATGCCGGTGCGTTAGCCACCGGCGGCTACGGAACTGCCCTCGGCGTGATTCGCGCTGCGGTGGAGGCAGGTAAGCAGATTGAGGTGTACGCTGATGAGACCCGGCCTTTTTGGCAGGGGGCGCGGTTAACTGCCTGGGAATTGCAGCAGGATGATATTCCTGTCACCGTTATTTGCGATAATATGGCTGGCTACCTGATGCAGCAGGGGAAGATTGATGCGGTGATTGTCGGTGCTGACCGCATTACCGCCAATGGTGATGTGGCTAACAAAATTGGCACCTATACTGTGGCTGTGCTCGCCAAGGAGCACGGTATCCCTTTTTATGTGGCGGCGCCATTATCGACCATTGACCTGAATTTAGCTGATGGTAGGAAAATACCCATAGAGCAGCGTGACGCACGGGAGGTGACCCACTGTGGCGGTCAACAATTAGTTCCAGATGGTGTCGCGGTGTATAACCCCGCCTTTGACGTGACTCCGGCGCGATTGGTGACGGCGATTATCACCGAAAATGGCATTGCCAATGGTGATTACGTGGCGCAATTGGTGCGATTGGTAGAAAATCGCTCGGAACTGTGATCATGGAGGTAAATATGGCTGAGGTTGGAACCGTTCTGCTCCCTTTTTTGCGTAGTGGTGATGCAGAGCAGAATAACTTATTTGAACAGGCCGTTACCGAACTCGGTTTTAGTGAAGCGGCGAAAACGGTCACTA
Source organism: Thermodesulfobacteriota bacterium (assembly GCA_034722515.1). Classification (GTDB taxonomy): domain Bacteria; phylum Desulfobacterota; class Desulfuromonadia; order Desulfuromonadales; family Desulfuromonadaceae; genus Desulfuromonas. Next base: position 7,768 of record JAYEOA010000047.1, read on the forward strand.
ATCTCACCCTGTTATGTACAACCCTCAATGATCAGTCGTTGGTTGCTGATATCGCCGCCATTGCCCTTGAGTGTTCCGATCCAGACATGGCCCTCAATAATCTTGAACGCTGTAGCGATTGTGTTGAAATCCCGCAGCTTATCTCCTGTTTGACCTACCCCCGCTATCGGCGACAACTACTGCTGATGTTGGGTGCGTCCTCCTTTCTTAGCGGTATTCTATGCCGTCATGCTGACTATTTAAGCGATCTATTCACTCAGGGCGAAGTTGACTGTCGTAAGGATACCTCCATCATGCGTGGCGAGTTGGAACGGCGGCTATCACCGCACGCCGATTTTGATGAGTTACAGCGCTGTTTACGCCAGTATAAATATCGCGAGGTGTTGAGGATTAGCGCCCGTGATCTCAGCGGTGTGGCTGATCTTGTCGAGGTGACGGCAGAGCTATCTAGCTTAGCTGCTGCGACGTTGCAGGTGGCGTGCGAGCATTGCCAGCGGATGTTGCAGGTCGAATACGGTCAACCGCTGGTGGATGAAACAGCTGATTCTGATGAAGAGAATCGAAGGGGGATGGAGGAAGCGACTTTTACCGTCCTGGGGATGGGCAAGCTGGGTGGCTGGGAGCTCAATTTCTCCTCAGATATCGATCTTATCTATTTTTATTCGACATCGCGGGGGCGCACCAGTGGGGTTGTTGATGACCGTGGTGTGGTAAAAAATCAGCTTGATTTGCATCAATATTTTATTAAATTGGCTGAATGGCTCACCAGTGCCATTGGTCAGATAACCGCTGATGGTTTTGTTTTTCGCGTTGATTTAGATCTGCGTCCCGAAGGTCGAAGTGGTGAGATGGCTTGTTCGCAGACTGCTGCAGAAGCCTATTATGAAGGTTGGGGGCAGAGCTGGGAGCGCAGTGCGATGATGAAGGCTTGCCCGGTCGCCGGAAATATCGAGTTGGGAGAACGATTGCTGGGGGCTTTGGAGCCGTTTATTTACCGGCGCTATGTCGATTACGGCATGGTGGATGACCTTAAGCAAATGAAGCAGAAGATCGATCGGCATCAAGCGCAGCAACAGGATTGTGAGAATAATTTAAAGCTGGGCAAGGGGGGTATTCGTGAGATCGAATTCTTTACTCAGGCGGTACAGTTGGTTTTTGCCGGGAAAGATCCACAGGTGCGAGAACGTAGCACCCTCAAGGCGTTATATCTGTTGCGTGATGAAGAGTATGTGCCAGCTGAGGATACCGAGGTTTTGCGTTCCGCGTATATATTTTTACGTACCGTGGAACATCGTATCCAAGTGGTTCAGGAACGCCAGACCCATAGTTTGCCCACCGACGAACTTGAATTATTGCATCTTGCGCGGCGTTGCGGTTTTGCTGATTATGGCACGTTTAAACAGGTATTGGATGGTCACCGTGATGAAGTGACGCGTATCTATCGTGGCTTGTTTTATGTGAGCGAAGATGAAGCACCGGATGAGGTAAAGCCGGTGATCCGCTTTATTCTCAACTCAGAAAGCGATAGCGATCTGGTCAAAGATATTCTCGAAGAACATGGTTTTTGCAATCCCGATAGTGCTTATGATTCTATCATGCTGCTCAGTGAAGGGCGGGTTGGTTTGCCGATGACTCAGCGGGTGCGCCGCTATTATGGACGGATATTACCCGTGGTAGTGCAGGCGGTACTTGATGCTTTAGAGCCGGATATGACGCTAAACAATGTGGAGGCATTCTTGTTGCGGGTAAGGGCGCAAGGGGCATTTTATGCCATGTTAGCCGAAAATAACGCTATCATTCATTTATTAATTTCTTTGTTTGATACCAGTAAATTGTTGTCGCGTATCTTTATTCGACGTCCGGAACTGCTTGATTCACTAGTCACCGGTAGTCATGTTATCACCTTTAAAACGCGCGATGAATTGCGTAGTGATCTGGTAGCACAAATGGCACAAGACCGAGATTATGAAGATCATCTCGATACCTTGCGCCGCTTCCGTAACGAGGAGTTTCTGCGTATTGCCTTTAACGATCTCATGGAAGAAGTATTGCAGGGTAACAGCCTAAAGCAGTTGAGTAACTTGGCTATCGTGTGTCTTGAGGCTGCTGTTGATATGGCACGAGCGGAACTGATCCCCCGTTTCGGCATGCCTTTTTATCAGGACGACGACGGGCAGTGGCAAAAGGCGCAATTTGCCGTGTTGGGGATGGGCAAGCTCGGCGGTTTGGAGATCAACTACCATTCCGACCTCGATATTATCTTCATCTATGATCGTAACGGCAAAAATAGACCCGTTGAAGGCACTGAGCATGATCGGTTTAAGCAGTTGAGTAATCAGGAATATTTTTCCAAGCTGGCTCAGCGAATTATTTCGGTGCTGACATTGGCAGCCCGGGATGGGCGGGTGTACGAAATTGATACCCGCCTGAGACCATCGGGTAATCAAGGTCCATTGGTGACCAGCTTGAGTGCCTACGAAATCTATCATCAGTCATTAGCTCAATTGTGGGAGCGCCAAGCGCTAACCAAGGCACAAGTGGTGGTTGGCAGCCCGGAAATTACCGCCAAGATAAACCATATCAATAAACAAATTACCTGGGAAAAAGCGCTCCCCGCTGAATTTCAAGCGGAGGTATATCGTTTGCGTCAACGGATGGAAAAAGAGATTGCCCTCGAAGGTAAGAATCGGTTCAATATTAAAACGGGTCGTGGTGGTATGGTTGATGTCGAGTTTTTGGTGCAATATTTACAACTCAAGTATGGTGCTACTATTGCGGAAATTCGTGTTCCAAACACTATGGAAGCGTTACAGGCTCTGCGCGAAAAGGAGTTGTTGCCAGTTGATGATGCGGATGTGTTTAGTGACGGTTACAAGTATTTGCGCCGTTTGGAAAACAAGCTGCGCCTGATACACGATCAGTCGTTTAATCAGATTAGTACCGAAAAAAGCAGTCTGCGTAAATTGGCGCGTCGCTTAGGCTATACAGGGGAAACAGCATTGCCCGAAGATGAGTTTATGACCGAGTATAAACAGGTAACGGAGCAGATTCGTGGTTTGTTTGAGCGATATTTGGCACCTTGTTAAATATCTGAATTGCAGATAATGACATATCTGTAGCGCAAGAGGTTTGGTTTGTGCCTATTTGACTTGTTTTGTTGTTTTTGTTATCGTACCGAAATTGATGGTGGCGTTCTGCCAGAACGTTCCGACCATAGACCCGCTTGTGAGGTGGACTAAGTAGACCAGTTCTACTCGGGACGAACCCTCTCTCTCTGGAGCAGCACTGGCTTGAAGTGATCCACTTCAAGATTGGGTGCGGGTGGCTCCATCTTTTAAAAATTAATTCATCTTATTTTGAGTGCAGACAGTACTCAGTTATCTATAGTTTTATGTCATTCTTTCAGGATGGCTAGAATTTCCTGTTCTACGTGCGTTTTTTTTACTTAAGTGACGCTCGGAAATTTATGGTTTGCTATTCCGTCTGTGCGTTTATTTTTCCCGTATTTAGGAATACTTAACTCTGCACGATAACGAGGGAGTGTATGGCAATTTATTCAGAGAAGCAGCAAGAAATAGCCGAACAAATAAACAGTAGTAAAACGGAACTATCAGTATGGAAAAACTGGCAGTGGCAACTAAAAAATTCCGTTAAAAGTGTGGACACGTTTGAGCAATTGCTTGATATCAAGCTAGATGCTAATGAACGGGAAGCTATCGACTTGACGTTGGGAAAATTTCCATTACAAATTTCCCCATACTATTTATCTCTTATTGATGCCTCCAATTTTCGTAATGATCCTATTTTCCGGCAATCATTTCCCGATCCGAAGGAATTGAAGGTTCACAAGCATGAGATGGTCGATCCGCTTGCTGAAGATCAGGACAGCCCCGCACCGGGGATCACACATCGTTATCCTGACCGGGTGCTGTTTCATGTCAGTAATATCTGCTCTATGTATTGCCGTCATTGTACCCGTAAAAGAAAAGTTGGTGATGTTGATTCAATACCGAACAAGGAAGATATTCAAGCTGGTTTGACCTATATCCGTAATAATCCTGTGGTGCGAGATGTATTATTGTCCGGCGGTGATCCGCTTATGTTAAGTGATGATTACCTGGATTGGATTTTAACGGAACTAAGGCAGATTCCTCATGTTCAGGTAATTCGCATTGGCACACGAATGCCGGTGGTTTTGCCATATCGTATTACACAGGACTTGATCAACGTGTTGAAAAAGCACCATCCCCTGTGGATCAATACCCACTTTAACCATCCTCGGGAAGTTACTGCTTCTTCAAGGCTGGCATTGCAAATGCTAGCCGATGCCGGGATACCCCTCGGCAATCAGAGCGTATTGCTGGCAGGTATCAACGATTGCCCGCGAATTATGAAAACTCTGGTGCATAAGTTGGTCGAGAATCGAGTCCGTCCCTATTATCTCTATCAATGTGATATGGCGGAAGGTTTGACTCACTTTCGCACCCCTATTGGCAAGGGGATCGAAATTATGGAAAGTTTGCGCGGGCACACCAGTGGATTTGCTGTACCGACTTATGTGGTCGATGCGCCCGGTGGTGGCGGCAAGATTCCCTTAAATCCAACATACCTTATCTCATTGTCAACCAATAAGGTTGTTTTGCGTAACTATGAGGGGGTTATTACTACGTATCAAGAACCAGAAAGTTACGAAAGTAATTTTTGTGACCGTCAATGTGAAAAGTGTGACCTTCATTTATATCTTGATGACGCTGAAGAGTGTCGGGCTATTGGTATAGAGAGATTGCTTGCCGATCACGATCAAACGATTTCTCTCACTCCGGAAAACAACGAACGAATGGAGCGTAGAAATAATGACTGATAAGATTGAGATTTTCGAAGACTCTGTTATTCAGCATGGCTGTAGCAATGATCGGATCTATCTGATTAAAATAGCCCCTCAAGATCCCATAGTGCTTATCGATTATGCACAGGATCTTGCTTCATCCCATGGGTATTCCAAAATTTTTGCCAAAGTGCCCGAATCTCAGTTAGAGCAATTTATAGGAAAAGGTTTTATTGAAGAAGCCAGAGTTCCAAAGTTCTTTAGTGGTCATGAAGACGGGTATTTCCTTGGTCTTTATCGTTCAGAATCCCGGCGCCGGGAAAGCAAGAAGGAAGTACTCGAAGATATTATTGCTGTCGCTCAGAATAAAGCCCTTGAAACGGCACCCGTCCCGGTGCTGGAGAGTGATTTTAAGTACCGTATTATGCAAAAAAACGATGTGGAACAGATGGCAGTTGTGTATGGAAAGGTTTTTGCGTCTTATCCTTTTCCGATTGAGGATCCAAATTATCTGATGAAAACCATGGATGAGGATGTGGTTTATCATGGAGTTTGGCATAACGATGAGTTAGTTGCATTAAGCTCTGCGGAGATCGATTTCGAGCACAGTAATGTTGAAATGACCGATTTTGCCACTTTACCGGAGTATCGCAGTCATGGCTTGGCTAGTTATCTGTTGAATAAAATGGAGAAAGACGTACAGAGCAGTGGGATTTTAACTGCCTACACTATTGCACGCGCATATTCATACGGCATGAATATCACATTTGCAAAACATGGATATAAATTTGCGGGGTCTTTAACTAACAACACCCAAATTTTTGGTGAACTCGAAAGTATGAACGTCTGGTACAGGCCGCTTTAGGCTGAGGAAATATCCAATTCAAAAACTCAACAAGGGAGAAGTGTCGAAATGTCTGATGAAGAAAGTCTCGTTGATGTGAAAGAGGAATGGCAAAAACAACTGACAGGTTTTGTCAATACTATTGAGCGAGTAGAGCAGTTTATCAAATTAACTGCCGAAGAGCGTAAAATACTCGAAAATACCACCACCACATGGGGAACAACTCCATACTTCGCTTCATTGATGAATCGCTATGATCCGAACTGTCCGATTCGTAAACAAGTTATCCCTTCGCACCATGAGCAGGAAAATATCTATGGCTTAGATGATTATCTGATGTGGAAAGAAAATCGCGCTACGGACGAAAAGCGACCTGACAGCATCGCTCGTCAGTACAAAGATCGAGTAGCCTTTACTGTCACCCAGAACTGTGGAATTTACTGTCGCCACTGTTTCCGTAAAGAATTAGTTGTCGATGGTGATCTGGAGTTGAACTTTAATGTCGATGAAGGCTTGGCTTGGATTGCTGCCCATCCAGAGGTACGCGATGTGCTGGTTACCGGTGGAGACCCGTTGCTGTTGCCTGATGAAAAGATCGCTTACCTGATTGATCGTTTACGGGCAATACCCCATGTCGAAATGATCCGCATTGGCTCGCGTGTACCGATTGTGCTGCCGCAGAGGATTACCGAAAACCTAAAAACAATTCTTGGTGGATATCACAACGTACCGATCTGGCTTAACACCCAATGTAATCACCCAAAAGAACTGACCGAAGAAACCGCTTGGGCTGTTTATGAATTGATGAGTTGCGGAATCAATGTTGGTAATCAAGCCGTACTGCTCAAGGGGATTAACGATGATGTAGAAACCTTCAGAGAATTGCACCAGAAGTTGTTGAAGATACGGATTAAACCTTATTATGTGTTCTACTGTGAACCCGCTCCCGGCATCGATCATTTCCGGACTCCGGTGGAAAAAGGGGCAGAACTAATTCGCGATGCCTTGCGTGGGCATACAACTGGTTTGGCTCAGCCGATGTATGTGATTGCTACCAATATCGGCAAGATTCCATTGATGCCCGATTATTATATTGTGGAGAAAAATGATAAGGAATATATCCTAAGAAACCATCTTGGTGAGACTACGACTATTCCGAATATGCCGGAATAGCGAATATTGCTATCTTAATTGCGCCTATTTCTCCCCCTCTTATTATCGAACAGGGTGGTCATGGTTGAGCAAGAATAGCAAAAAAAAGGAGTTTGATCGATGGATACTAGTACAGAAAAGATTGTCCCCAAAATGCAGGTGCGCAACTTATATAAGGTTTTTGGCTCGTCGCCAAAGGCTGCACTTGACTTGTTAGAACAGGGTGCCGGTAAAGATGAAATTCTCGAAAAAACCAAGCAAAGTGTTGGGTTAGTCGATGTCAATTTTGATGTTTATGATGGCGAGATACTGGTCATTATGGGGCTATCCGGCAGCGGCAAGTCTACCCTTGTTCGTTGTCTTAATCGTCTGATTGAACCTAGTAGGGGAACTGTCACTATCGATGATTGCGATATTACCAGTTTTGGTACCGAAGAGTTACGTAATCTGCGCCGCAAAAAGTTTGGTATGGTTTTTCAACATTTTGCCCTTTTCCCCCATTTAACTGTACAGGAAAATGCTGGGTTTGGTCTTGTTGTGCAGGGGGAAGCGAAGGATGCGCAGGCACAAAAAGCGCGTGAAGCTTTAAAGCAGGTTGGGCTTGAAGGTTGGGAAGCAAGTTATCCGAGTCAGCTCTCTGGTGGTATGCAGCAGCGTGTTGGTTTAGCGCGGGCGTTGGCGGTAGGCTCGGATATTTTGTTGATGGATGAAGCCTTTAGTGCGCTTGATCCGCTGATTCGGCGCGATATGCAGCATGAACTGGTTGAACTGCAGGATCGCTTTAAAAAGACCATAATTTTTATTACTCACGATTTAGACGAAGCCCTTGAGATTGGTGATCGTATAATCTTGATGAAGGATGGGGGCATTGTCCAGATTGGCACACCGGAAGAGATACTAACTAAACCTGCTAACGAATATGTTGCACGATTTGTAGAAAACGTCGATATGTCCAAGGTGCTTACAGCCAGTGCAGTTATGGTGCGGGCACAAACCGTAGCTTATCCGAAGGATGGATTGCGCACCATGTTGCATAAAATGCGTGACGTGGGCATTAGCTCAATTTGTGTAGTGAATCGCGACAAGACGTTGCGTGGGCTAGTCACTGCCACGGCATGTAGTGATGCTCTGAAATCCGGCGCTAAAACAATAGACGAAATCCTTATCCGGGATATTCCAACAACTACGTCGGATGAGGCTATTACCAATCTCATTGCTCGTATGGCAGAAGCTGACCTACCTTTACCCGTAGTTAGTGAGGATGGTAAATTGCATGGCATTGTAGTTCGTGGCTCCTTACTGGCAGGGCTTGCTGCAGGTGGTTGTGAACCTGCGGTATCATTAGCAGATCAAATTGAAGGGACGGTGCAATGAATATCCCAAAGTTTCCGCTAGCGCATTATATCGATGTAATACTCGATTTTTTAACCGCTAATTTGTCGTGGCTTACCAAGGGTATCAGTGAAGTTATGGGTGCCGGTATGGAAGCTACGGTTGATGCTTTGCTCAGTATTCCGAGCTGGTTGTTTATTCTGATTGTTGTTGCAGCTGCATATAAGATTGTAGGTAGAAGGATGGCTATAGGGACATTACTGGGGCTATATCTTCTGCAGAATTTACACCTTTGGGTGTCAACCATAGAAACCTTCGTGCTGGTGCTGATTGCAACTATTGTAGCAGTGGCAATCGGGATTCCGCTGGGTATTTTAGCTGCAATTTACGATGGAGCTAACCGGATGATTATGCCGTTGCTTGATTTTATGCAAACGATGCCGGCATTTGTTTATTTGATTCCGGCGATCCCGTTTTTTGGGTTAGGACCTGTTGCCGCTATTTTTTCTACGGTGATTTTTGCTATGCCACCGGCGATTCGGCTTACCAGTTTAGGCATACGTCAGGTTCCGGCTGATTTGGTTGAAGCAGCAGATGCCTATGGCTGTGATCGTCGGCAAAAATTATTTAAATTACAACTTCCTATAGCTATGCCAACTATCATGGCCGGAGTTAATCAAACTATTATGTTGGCGTTATCGATGGTCGTTATCGCTGCCATGATCGGTGCCGGTGGTCTGGGTGGTGAAGTATGGAAGGCGATTCAACGATTACAACCGGGTAAAGGATTCGAGGCGGGAATCGGCATTGTTATTCTTGCCATGATTCTTGACCGTTTTACCAGTAAGGTAGGGCGTAGCAAGTCTGCGCAGTAAATTGTTAGTTTTTATGTAATTATTTATACCTCTCCAGTTGGGCACGTGATCCCCATAGCAAGGGTATTTGTCGCCATGGATGGCGACAATAAGCCCCATGGATGGGCTCGTTGCGTCCCTTGTTATGGGGATTGCGTGCCCATCACGCTGAGTAGTTACGTTTTTTTGTAATTATTCAGAGTGCTCAACTTGAGTGGTGCTGAGTAGTTACGCTTTTACAAGGAGGAACAAAATGAGAGAACGTGGAAAAATTATTGTTGCTAGTTTTTGCTTAATGCTGGTTGCATTGGTTGGTGTTTATGTTCAGCCAGCCCAAGCGAGCAAGGGTCGCGTAGAACTGGTTTACGTGGAATGGTCGTGTGCTACAGCATCTGCCAATGTAATGAAGGCTGTGTTGGAGGAAAAACTTGACTACGATGTGAAATTGATTCCGGTTGCAGCGGCAGCCATGTGGCAAGCGGTAGCTACCGGGGCGGCTGATGGTTTTACCACTGCGTGGTTGCCGACAACCCATGCTACCTATTTAGACAGAGTTGAGAATGAAGTCGAAGACCTTGGTCCAAACCTTAAAGGGACAAAGATCGGACTCGTGGTTCCCGATTATGTGACCATCGATTCAATTACCCAGTTAAACGATAACAAGCAGAAGTTTGATGGCCGGATTATCGGAATAGATCCCGGTGCCGGTATCATGATGAAAACCGAAAAAGTGATAGAGGATTATCAACTCAATCGCTTTCGCCTGATCGAAGGTTCCGGTGCTACCATGACGGCAGCGCTAAAGGATGCTATTCGTAATAAAGAGTGGATTGCGGTAACCTCTTGGACGCCACATTGGATGTTTGGTCGTTGGCAGTTAAAATATTTGGATGATCCCAAAGGTGTATACGGCGGAGCTGAGTTTATTAATACCATCGTGCGTAAAGGGTTAAAAGAAGAGATGCCTGAGGTTTACGCAGTGTTGGATAATTTCTACTGGACACCGGCGCAGTTACAACAGGTAATGGGTATGAACCAGCAGGAAGGCACAGAACCATTCGATAATGCTGTGCGCTGGATCAATGAACACCCTGAACTGGTAAACGCTTGGTTGCCTAAATAATCGCAAGAATATCATGAGGGATAAATATGA
>JAYEOA010000048.1:0-17888 GCA_034722515.1 Thermodesulfobacteriota bacterium
TAAGGTAACTGGAGGAAAGTAAAATTGTAAAGAACGTCCCCTTTGGTTTTTACAATGTCTCCATCATTTCGAGCAAAGCAGAGGTTTTACCGGTCTGGCGCGGAGCGTGCAGCAGGAAAAAACGCTTTCGCGCAATTAAATGACGAATTTCATCCCAATCAAGCCGCTTAAATGATGGGATATAGTAATGGTCATCGGAAATGATCGGTCGCGCTGTATTGAAAAATTTTTCCATATTTTTTATTTCTTCCGAGTTTAACACCAGCATGGGAGTGATGCGTGCATTTGCTATCATTGTGGATTGCCTGAATGATGCTGCGCAGGATTTTTATACAAAGTATGCTTTTCAGCTTTCATGTCACACATTTGGCGATTTATCTGAAAAAAAGACCACCCACAAATTCTGCGGATGAACCAGTAAAAAGATACTGAAACTGTAATCAGTTACATCAATAATACTCTTCGCAGTAACCCGGCACCTGATTAAACCATTCCGGGTCGCGTTTAGCCATGACCAACGCCTGCTGAGCGCTGTCGATCAACCGCTGTCGATCTTTGGGATAACTACCGGCAAGGTTGAGAAAATTAGATACGTGATTAGAGCGCAAAATGGTCTTTTGTGGCTGAAGATTCTGCAAAATGAGCAGGGTTTCCTCCATCACCTCACCGTGACTAAGGGAATCAATTGAGGTAAAATAGTCGTCATTATGGCGACGAAACATGGTAAGCAGCGAAAAATATTCCGGCGATAATTCGTTGATCCAGCGTGCCGTTGCCTCGGCGTGTTGGATACTCCGTTCGCGTCCGGCCAAACCGAGGATAGCGGTAATCGACAACTTGATTCCGGCATTTTTTGCCTTTTGACACAATGCCAGCATCTGTTCAGCATCGAAACCTTTATTCACCAGCCGCAGGGTTTCATTATCACCACTCTCCAAACCTAAATAGATAATGCGCAGTTTATGTTCCTTGAGTTGACGCAATTCCTCTTCACTCTTGGTGGTCAAACTGCGCGGCGAGGCATAACTGGACACCCGGGTAAGGGCAGGCAACTGCTGGTGCAACATTGTCAGCAATTTTAGTAATGGTTGTTGCGGATAGACAAGGGCATCACCATCGGCAAGAAACACCCGCTGAATCCGCTGGCGCTCATACTGCGGAATCTGAGCCAGATCCTGAGCTAAATCATCCAGAGAACGCAAGCGAAACTGCTTCATCTTATACATGCCGCAAAAGCGGCACTGGTTTTGACTACAACCAATGGTGGCCTGGAGGATAAGGGAATGCGCCTCTGACGGCGGGCGAAATACCGGTTCTTCGTAATTTAAATGATAAAACATAGTGGATACAGCTCTCCTTACATGGTGTTAAATTCACAAATCAATGGTTCTCAATAAGCGATGCGAATAATTGATTTTTATACGTCAAACACGTATACTTACCAACGACATTTGCACCACTATGCACTAAAGAGAGCCGCCGTGGATATACTCTATATTTTCGACCTTATCGGCACTGCAGCCTTTGCCATCTCCGGCGCCTTGGCCGGGGTTCGCCGCCAGATGGATCTGCTCGGCGTTCTCGTTTTGGGCATTGTTACCGCCATTGGTGGTGGCACCCTGCGTGACATCCTGCTGGGCGACACGCCGCCATTTTGCTTTAACGATGAAACCTACCTCTATGTATCGATCCTGTTTGCCCTGGCAACATTTTTCGCCCATCATATTTTTGATCGCTACCGCAATGCACTGCTCTATTTCGATGCTATCGGTCTCGGCACCTTTGTTGTTATCGGCACCGGCAAAGCGTTAGCATTTGAAACCGGTTTTATCGCCGCCATTATTCTAGGAATGATAACCGCAACAGCAGGTGGCATGATACGCGATATTTTATCCGGTCAAATCCCGCTGATTCTTCAAAAAGAGATTTACGCCTCAGCCTGTCTGGCCGGTGCCGGTTTATTTTATCTGCTGAGCAAACTACAGGTGGCACACACCACGGTCATGCTTCTTTCGGCCATATCAGTGATCGGTCTACGCTTACTGGCAATCCGTCACAACTGGGCATTGCCGACGGCAAACCCTCATCATGAGACACAATCAGACAACCACTCATAAATAAAACAACAAGGAGATATAACATGCATAACATAAGATTAACCGGAAACGATAGCCCCATAGCGGTTGGAAAAATTATCTGTCTGGCGCGTAACTACGTCGCCCATGCTCAGGAACTGGGCAACGAGGTTCCCGGTGAACCGGTATTGTTCATCAAACCCGCCAGCAGTATTATTGGCGCAGGGGGAACCGTCGAGATCCCCGACTATTCGGATGACTGCCATCACGAAGTGGAACTGGCAGTGCTCATTGGCAAGAAAGGAAAAAAAATCTCGGCAGATTCTGCCATGAGCCATGTCACCGGTTACGGCGTTGCCATCGACATGACCTTACGTGACACTCAGGCCAAGCTCAAGGAGAAGGGCTACCCGTGGGAGCTGGCCAAGGGGTTTGACACCGCATGTCCACTATCAGATTTTGTCCCGGCAACGCAGATCGATGATCCACACAATCTGGCTATCCAGCTGCGGGTTAACGATCAATTACGGCAGGATTCGACCACCGCCTGCATGATTAACCGTATCCCTGATACTATCGCCTTTATTACTCAAGCCTTTACACTAGAACCCGGCGATATCATCCTCACCGGAACCCCTGCCGGTGTCGGCCGCGTACAGAGTGGAGATCGGATGTCTACATGGATTGCGGGGGTAGGCGAATTACAGGTGGACGTTAAATGACTTCCTCCATCGCCTTGATCGGTCCCGGTCGCCTTGGCCAAGCGGTAACTGCACTGTTACGCCAACAAGGTTACCCCATCACCGCCATCGTTGGTCGCGACCGTGAGCGCACCCGCACAGCAGCACGCTTTATTGGTGCCGAACTGATGGCGACAACCGACTTGCAGCGCTGCGCTGCGGCAACCATTATTATCATCGCCACTCCGGATGACCAATTGGCGGCAACCGCTCTGCAACTTCAGCAACAGGTAAAACTACACCCAGATACCATGCTGGTTCATTGTAGCGGCGTACATCCGGCAGCCATCATGAAGCAGTATCCATCATCACCTCAACCAGCTTTGGCGATGCATCCACTACAAACATTTGCCAGCGGTGAACAGGGAGTAAAGAGCTTACCGGGATGTTTTTTTTCCCTTGAGGGGGAACAAAAAACCATTGAACGTGGACGACAACTAGTAGCCGATTTAGGCGGTGAGGCATTCACCATTGAAGCACAAAGCAAGGTTTTATACCACGCTGCCGCATGTATGGCATCCAACTTTGTCACCACCCTGCTCGACAGCGCCGGTCAAATTCTATCCGGTTGTAATCCCGAGCAACAGATTCCACTAGCGGTTCTGGAGCCACTGGTGCGTGCTGCGGTAAAAAACAGCTTAACACTCGGAACAGAAACCGCCCTTACCGGCCCCATTGTCCGTGGTGACAGCGGCACCATCGAGCGCCACCTTGAACAAATACAGCTACATCAACCACATCTAGTAGAACTGTACCGTCATCTGGGCGTGGCAACCACCCACCTCGCCCAGCGTTCGCAACGACTTTCTGACCAAGACGCAACGCAGATACTAGAAATACTAAAGTAACGCTATTTACCACCATGTAGGAGCAAATTTATTCGCTCCTACATTCTTTACGCAACATAACCACATCGGCACCGATAAACTTTATCTCGGCTTGCCAGTGGTGCGCGAGCCACTCAAAAGTCTGGGGCGCAAAAAAACACACATGGGTGGAATCATTCTTGTAGTGCCATCGGGAAAAAGCGGCGACATCACGCACCATCTTGGTCATCACTCCAAGGACTCCACCATAGTTCAAATGACGCCACAACCGATCCAACTCAAAGCGCGGACGATGCAAATGCTCTACCACCTCCGTTGCGCTGATAAAATCGTACGACCGCTCCCACACGCTGGCATCATTGGCATAAAAATGATCAAAGATCGTCATAGAGCAACCCGCCTCCTCAAACATCAGCGACAGGGTTGGCCCCGGGCCACTGCCAAAATCAAGACCATGATCACCAGCACCTATACTTGCCAGCACAGGATCAAACAGGCGACTTAAAAAGATGCGATAGCCCGCATCGCCGGGATTATTTTGATGCTGGTCATAAACCTTTTTTTCCTCTATTTCTGACAAAAACTCAGCCTTATCGACAAAGACCAAACCACATTCCGAGCAGCGATAATAAGAGCGCCGTTGATCGGATGCAAACAGCGCGTTGTCGTTAGCATAGCACAGAGGACAACCCATCTTTTGTCCAGTATCGATATTACTATGCACCATTTCAACCATAATAACCTCGAAAAAAAGATAAAAAAAGCCCCTGTTTGCAGGGGCTTTAACCAATACTGTGGTTATAACTTACAGTTATATAAATTACAACCGAGCCAAGGACTTCGATGCATAACCACGCAATTTTCGATTGCCAGCATCTTTAGATACCGTAGTTAACGTCTTGCGGTATTTACTATTACCCGATGCACCCAGCGCCTTACACAACCATGCCATGGCATCAATGTGGTTACGATCCCGCACTCCCTTGGTATATCCTTTAAGTAGAGCCTTTTCGACCTCATTCATCACACTGGTATCATATAATCGCGCACGAATAATCCGCTTGGCAGCATCACGTTGCGAAAGTGCGTTTCCGCTTTTGAGCTGCTTCACATACGTTTTAGCAACGCCGGTTAAACCTGATCGTGGCGGAGCTTTAACCGAAAGCTTAACCGGAGCTTTCTTTTTAACCACAGGTGCCGGTAGCGGTTTCAACGGACCACGAATACTTTTAACCAAATTGCCATAACCTATGGCATTTTTAGAGGTTTCCTTGAGAATATTAGCTTGCGAGATCTTACCACGTACCGAGATAATCTTTACCTTGCCAGTTTCTATTTGCTCAACATCTAACACCTCGCCCGTTCTGGGGTGTTTGATCACATTACCCTCTTTGTAGACCAAAAACTCCATCCCCTCTTTAACGCCGGCGCGACGCCCCAAGTCGATGGTTATATTCTTTTTATTACGCTGAACAACATACCCCTCCAAAGGGAAGTTCTTAATAATCTTTTCCGACATCTGCACCACCAACTGTTGCAAACTGGTAGTGCTGGCGCTACATACATTTTCTGCCGCAATAATCGAGGCGCTCTCGACATCAATAATTCGCGCATTAATTTCGGTAATGTTCTGCAACTTCATCACCGAACCGGTGATGACAATCTTTACACCAAGCACCTTGCCTAACGTGGTTGCAGTACTTTCATCAACCACACCGCTAAGTGCCAATTTCTGTTCAGCGACAATCTTCTGTAACAGGCCGCGCTCCACCACCTCAAAACGACCCTCTTTAACCAAAGCGGTGATAAACCATTCGGCGACAATCTTGCCCATATCCTGAGTTTCAAAGTTGGAACCTTGAAGGGTAAAATCAAGAACCGCAATTTTAGTTTTTTTAAAATCAGCTTGAGCCATAGTCGCGCACAACAACATCAACAATACCACCATGCACATGTGTTTCATTCGATTCACGACAACCTCCATCTTATAAAAAGAACAACTGTTAGAATTAGCTACTATTTCAGGATAACAACGATACGGTTGCCAACAACACCAGTAACCGCCATGGTCTTATCACCCGATTTCTGACCATCGACCTCATCGCAAAAACTATCAACTGAGCCCTGAAACATCACAGTCAGCTTTAACTCCTGCGCTGAAAAACTTCGTTTATTTACCGATTGCACCGCATCAAGAGCGGACATTACCGAACTAACCTGTTTTTGCTGACGATAATTCTTCAAACCACGCACTGTCACATCCAGCGTCTGACCATTGTTCACCAGATCCTGAAAAGAGGTGATAATCGCCTCAAACAGTTGCACATCCATCAACTTTTGCGCCGTCTTTAATACCGCACCCTGCAAAGCAGCATCTTCAGAAATATGCGCCATCGCTGATCGAGCATTTTTAGATGCAACGATGCGTGAATTGGAACAATTGATCACCCGTGCCGAAATATGAGCCTGCGCTGAAAACATACCACTACCGGCGAGCAAGTCATTTTTCTGCAATCCGCCGGAAACGCTTCCAATAAGAATGTATTCGGCTCCATTGTCTACCCCAATTTTGGCAGCAGCAACAGGATCTCCCGCAACGGCCTGTCGCACTAGGTCAACACTTTGTTTCTGGAGTGTTGCCACCATTGATGGATCAACAAGATCGAACTCTTTGGAGCTCAAATAATCGATTATTTCAGTTTCAACGGCTTTACTGTTTTTACCCTGAATCAAAACCATCATTCGTGGTCGTTCCATCGATTCGAGTAAAATACGCAGAGCTGCCAAATCTTCGCGAATATCGGCCAAAGAGACCAAAGCCCGAATAGTCACACACTGACCGAACTCATCCTTACGCGATCCAAGTTGTTCATAACGGTGAACAGCGCCGCGAGTTTTAGTCAGAACAATATCTTTTTTGAGCATGAAGTTCTCAATTTCTGTCTGCGAAACAAGAACGGTACCGATCCCCTGCTCAATAGCAGCCCGCTTGGCATCAAGCAGTGCTGTCTTAATACTTTTGCCACAACCTTCGGCGACAACTTCTATTTCATCGTTGTCCATCGCCGAGGATACACTTGTTATCAATAACAACAAGCAAACAATCCAGAATACGTTTTTTCTCATCCCCAAGTCTCCTCACAACCATCCTACAAAGAATTTTTCCTTGATCCTGCGTTTATAGCATATATTCACCGCCAAGGAACATTCGCAGCTAAATAATTACTATTCCACCATACTTATCTGCACGCATTACAGCCTAAAACAGCTCACCTTGCCAGAGCTTTTCGACAAATTGCTGTGCCGGTAGAATCAAGATTCCATCCTCCGTTTGGCGAGTTTTTGCTTCACAACAAACCAGCAAACGCTTTTGCACTTCGGGATGATCATCACTTAAACTGCGCAATCCCTTTAAGTGCTTGGCAGTAATATTGTGGCTAGCCTTTACTTCGATAGCAACCGCCATGTCGTTGACAATAAAATCGACTTCGGTTCCCCCAGCAAGTCGCCAGTACGAAAATTGGGCAAAAGCATCACTGTACATGTTGTAAGCGTTCAACTCATGAAAGCACCAGTTTTCAAATGCCTTACCAAACAATTCTGAGCCATGCTCCATAGCACCGCGTTTAGCTAAAAAATTAACCACGCCAACGTCGGCAAAATAAAATTTTGCCGCTGCGGCAATTCTCCTTTTGGGTCGCTTACGAAAACTGGGCAACCACCTCCCCAACAAAGTGTCTTCAAGTATTTGGAAATATCCCTTGATGGTTGGGCTTGAAACACCGCAATCGCGGGCAATGATTGAAAAGTTCACCATCTCCGCATCTGAAAGAGCTGCCATATTCAGAAATTCTGAAAAAACCGGCAGGTTACGCACTAACCCTTCAGCAGCAATCTCCTCTTTCAGGTAATTAGCTACATAGGCATTGAGTAAGCGTTTTGGATTATTGGCAAGATATATTTTAGGTAAATAACCATGATTTAGCAGCCGGATTAAATCAAACGAAGGGAAAAGCTCAGCAGCACTAAAACCAAACATTTCGTACCGAATAGCCCGACCACCCAATAAATTAGCGTGACCACGTTTAACCTTATGCGCACTCGATCCACACAGAGCAAACCTGACATTGCGGTTTTCATGTAACCAATGAATTTCATCAAGTAACGCTGGAATTTTTTGGATTTCATCTATAACAACAAAACTGCCATGTCCGTCATCTGGTAATTCTTGACGAAGTAATTCGGGGTGTTGTAAATATCGCCGAAACTCCTCAGCTTTAAGCAAATCTATCCAGATAGCATCAGGATAGGTAGCTCGCAACAAAGTAGATTTTCCGGTCTGACGTGGGCCCCAAAGAAAAAAGGTTTCCTCCCCCGATGGGGGCAAATGTAATTTTCGCTCAATCATTTGCATAATCTCTCCGTTAAATTAAAACCGAACCTTAAAATAACACGTATTATTAAAGTGTCAATATAGATTATCGGAGGAGTTTGTCGATATCAACACCAAAGCTGAACATATACACCACATCGGTTTTTATCGAGAAGTTTATCACCCCAAACAGTCAAGAGAATTATTTTAAGATTCTTATAATCCTAGGCAGCTTTGTCCAATATTTCAATCAGTGAAGCCCCTTCTTTATACACCTCCATTGGCTTCTTGCAGTCCGCCAAATAAAAAAAGCCTCCGAAATTCCGGAGGCTTTTTTAAAATATTACATCTTAATGACAGCTAAACCGACTTGGCTATTCTTCGAGAAGAACAGCGTGTGCTGCTGCCAAGCGGGCGATGGGCACCCGATAAGGCGAACACGAGACATAATCGAAACCAATCTGATGGCAGAAGATAACACTGGAGGCTTCGCCGCCGTGCTCACCACAAATACCTAATTTGATGTCAGGTCGCACTTGGCGTCCTTTTTCACAGCCCATTTTGACAAGAAAGCCAACGCCATCCTGATCAATGGCAACAAATGGGTCTTCGGGGAATATTCCGTTCTCAACATAGAAGGGGAGAAACTTGCCCGCATCATCACGCGATAAACCGTAAGTAGTTTGAGTCAAATCGTTGGTGCCGAAGGAGAAAAAATCGGCCTGCTCGGCAATTTGATCGGCGGTAATCGCTGCACGAGGTAATTCAATCATCGTTCCAACCAGATATTCCACACTGACATTGTACTCAGCAATGACAGAATCGGCTACCTTGACCGCATTGGCACGCAAAATCTCCAACTCCTTCACCTCACTGATCAGTGGGATCATGATTTCGGGGATTATATCGAAGCCTTCCTCCTTAACCAAAGTACAAGCTGCCTCCATGATGGCACGCACCTGCATGTCGTACACTTCTGGATAGGTGACTCCCAAGCGACAACCACGATGCCCAAGCATCGGATTGAATTCGTGCAACGATTCCACCTTCTGCTTTAGGGTCTCGGTGGCAACACCCATGTTTTGCGCCAAAGCAACAATATCCTTGTCGCTATGGGGGAGAAATTCGTGCAACGGCGGATCGAGAAGACGGATGGTGACCGGCAACCCCTTCATCTCACGAAACAGGCCGAGGAAATCCTCCCGTTGCATACCGATAATCTGCGCTAAGGACAACTTGCGCCCATCGAGATCAGCAGCCAGAATCATTTCACGCACCGTCATAATACGCTGCGCATCAAAAAACATATGCTCGGTACGACACAGGCCGATACCTTCGGCACCGAACTCACGCGCCACAACTGCATCCTCTGGAGTATCGGCATTAGTGCGAACATTGAGACGACGAATATTATCGACCCAGCCCATCAGGACACCAAATTCACCTGTCAGCTCTGGCTGAACCGTCGGCACCGTACCACGCATCACCTCACCGCTGGAACCGTCGAGGGTTATAATGTCACCCTTGTTAAATACGTTGCCGCTACGATCGATAAATTGTTGCGACACGTAGTCGATTTTGATCTCACCACAACCGGAAACACAGCACTTACCCATACCTCGAGCGACAACCGCCGCATGGGAAGTCATACCGCCACGAGCGGTCAAGATACCCTGCGCCGCGTGCATACCATGGATATCTTCAGGGCTGGTTTCGACACGAACCAGAATAACCTTCAAACCAAGATTGTTTGCCTCTTCCGCTTCATCAGCAGAAAACACTACCTCACCCGAGGCCGCACCGGGAGATGCCGGCAAACCTTTCGCGATTACATCCTTGGCAGCATTAGGATCCAGCGATGGATGAAGTAATTGATCCAACTGTTCAGGTGCGACACGCAGTACCGCTTCTTTTTCGCTGATCAACCCCTCTTGCACCATATCTACGGCAATATTTACCGCCGCTTTAGCAGTGCGTTTACCGTTGCGGGTCTGCAACATAAACAGCCGACCTTTTTCGATGGTAAACTCAATGTCCTGCATATCGCGATAATGCTTCTCCAGCTTTTGTTGAATTTCCATCAACTGGTTGTAACTTTCGGGCATCACCTCTTCCATCGACTGAAGAGTTCCGTCACCACCCGCTTTATTTATCGGTTGTGGAGTGCGAATACCGGCAACCACATCTTCGCCTTGAGCGTTGATCAAAAACTCACCGAAAAATAGGTTTTCTCCCGTGGAGGGATTACGGGTAAAAGCAACACCGGTGGCACAATCCTCGCCCATGTTACCAAAGACCATCGATTGAACCGTTACCGCAGTCCCCCATTCGACAGGAATATTGTTGAGACGACGGTAAGTGATGGCGCGATCATTCATCCATGAACCAAAAACAGCACCAATTGCCCCCCACAACTGCTCCTGAGGATCGTTAGGGAATGCCTCGCCCAACTCTTCGGTATATTTATTTTTAAACAGCGCAACCAGTTCTTTCATATCGCCGGCAGTCAAATCAGTATCCTCTTCAACACCGCGATCCTCTTTCATATTCTCAAGAATATCTTCGAGCAATTCGCCATTCAACCCCTTAACAACATTAGCGTACATCTGGATAAAACGTCGATAAGAATCGAACGCAAAACGCTCATCGCCGCTTTGCTTGACAATTCCCTGAACCGTCTGGTCATTGAGACCGAGATTCAGCACTGTATCCATCATCCCCGGCATGGAAGCACGGGCGCCGGAGCGGACAGAGACCAGCAATGGCTTTTCAGCATCACCGAATCCTTTATCCATCAACTGCTCCATCTCCTGCAGCTTCTCTAAAACCTGCGCCTGCAAACCTTCGGGATAGTTGCACTCATTTTTATAAAACTCGTTGCATACCTCAGTGGTGATACTAAAACCGGCGGGAACCGGCAAACCGATGGAGGTCATCTCAGCCAGATTAGCTCCTTTACCCCCCAACAGGTTCTTCATTGCCCCTGTGCCTTCAGCTTTTCCGTCACCAAAAAAGTACACATATTTGACTGCCATCAGACTTCCTCCTCACAAAAAATGTTGGTTAACCCTATGAATATCCTACAACCATTAACTAAGCAGCGATACGAGAAAAATCAGCAAAACCGACGAACAAACCGGCAACCTGCGTCAACAACGCCAAGCGATTAGTTTTAACCGCTTCGTCTTTCGCCATCACCATTACACCATCAAAAAAGGCATCAACGGCAGGACGCAACGCTGCAATACTGCGTAATACATCAGAATAATCCCCACTAGCCATTAAGCGGGCAACATCCAACTGAACACGCTGCAACTGGGCAAATAACGCTCTCTCGCACTCCTGTTCAAACACACCCTCAACAACCGCATCGGCAACACCCCCCTTAATGATGTTACCTACCCGTTTAAACGTTGCCGCCAATGCCTCAAAGTCTTGCTGCTTCTTCATTTCTGACAGCACTTGTACCCGCTGCTGCGCATCAATAATATCATCAAACCCGGCACCGAGAACCGCTTCAACCACATCAACGGGATAATTCTGGGCGGTTAACATATTGACAAATCGTAGCCGGATAAACTCAACCACCTCATTAGTGACCGCCTCGGCACTACGATTCAATTTATCATCCAACTGCGCAACCGCCTGAGCCACCAATTTTGGCAGCGACAGTACATAACCACGGTCAAGAATAATATTTAAAACACCAATGGCGCAGCGACGTAACGCATAAGGATCTGCGGTACCGGTAGGAATAAGTCCAACCCCAAAGCAACCACACAGGGTATCAATTTTATCCGCCAACGAGACAAACGCACCGACATTATCGCTGGGCAATTCGCCACCGGCTTGTACCGGTAGGTAGTGTTCAAAAATCGCCTTGGCAACACGGGGATCTTCCCCTTCGATGGTCGCATACTCACGCCCCATCACCCCTTGCAGTTCAGGAAACTCGTACACCATCCCTGTTTCGAGATCACACTTACACAGGGTAGCTGCCCGGCGCGTTAACTCCAGACACGTTGGATCAAGCTGCTCTGCCAATGTTTGCGCCAACACGGTAAAGCGTTGCACCTTGGCATAACTGGTTCCCAGTTTGGCTTGATAAACTACATTTTTCAGTGAATCAAGTCGCGATTCAAGCGACTTTTTCTGATCTTCCTTCCAAAAAAACATGGCATCGGCCAAACGAGCACGCAACACCCGCTCGTTGCCCCTAACCACAACACTTGGATCGGCGGGTCTAGTATTGGAGATGGTGATGAACTTGGGCAACAAATGTCCATCAACATCGGTAAGGGTGAAGTAACGCTGATGCGCCTTCATGCTGGTGATCAATAACTCATCGGGCAGTTCAAGAAATTCCTCCTCGAAGCTGCCACACAGCGGCGTAGGATCTTCCACCAGATAGGCCACCTCTTCGAGCAGTTCTTCATCGACATTAAGGGTGCCACCCTCCTCACGGGCAACACGCTCAATCTCGCGGGCAATAATCTGCTTACGTTCCCCGGGGTCGACAATGACAAAATGCTCCCGCGCTTTAGCGACAAAATCATCCAACCCACTGACAACAAACCCTTGGGGAGCCATAAAACGATGACCAAACGATTCGTTACCACTGATCAGTCCGGCGTAAGCAAAAGGAACCACCTCGCCACCATACAGGGCGACAAGCCAGTGCATTGGCCGGGCAAAACGAACATCAAGATCCTTCCAGCGCATCGATTTTTTAAATGTTAATCCCGAGACAACCTTGAGCATCATCTCCGGCAATATATTGCTAACAGGTTGCCCTTCGATCACCTTCGACAAAAACAGATAGGTGCCTTTTTCCGTCTCCTGCTGGGTCAATTCAGCAACATCAACCCCATTAGAACGGGCGAAGCCCAACGCTGCCTTGGTCGGATTGCCATCAGCATCATAAGCCACCTTGATCGATGGCCCGGAGAGATTTAGCTCCTGACGCTGCTGCTGCTGTGCAACATCAGCAACAGACAACACCAAACGCCGTGGCGTAGCATATGTTGTCACCTTGCCAAAAGATATCAACGCAGCGCTGAGTTCTTTACGGATCATCCGCTCCAGATCACGCATGGCCACCGGTAACATTCCGGCGGGAATCTCTTCAGTACCTATCTCCAGAAACAGTTCTTTGGACATCACTATCGCTCCATTTAAGGTTCCGATGAATCAAACTCCATCGTCATCCCATCATTTATTTACTTATAAATTACAAACCACGGCAGTACCGTGGTTCATGGATAAGTTTAATTATTTTTGTTGTTTCAGCAACGGGAACCCTAAACGTTCGCGCTGAGCAACATAGCCTTCAGCACATAAGCGCGACAAATTACGCACCCTACCGATGTAGTGGGCTCGCTCGGTCACCGAAATGGCACCGCGTGCATCCAACAAGTTAAAAGCATGGGATGCCTTCATGACAAAATCATATGCCGGGAACACCAGTTCTTTTTCAGCCAGCTGAATACACTCTTTTTCATACATATCAAAAAGCTGAAACAACATCGTTGTATCAGCTTCTTCAAAATTATAAGCAGAAAATTCAACCTCGGTCTGGTGATGGATATCGCCATATTTGATTCCGTTAGCCCATTCAAGGTCGTAGACATTATCCACCCCCTGAATATACATGGCAATGCGTTCACAACCGTATGTGATCTCACCGGGGATCGGCTTCAAGTCAATACCACCCACCTGCTGGAAATAGGTAAACTGAGTGATCTCCATCCCATCTAGCCACACTTCCCAGCCAAGCCCCCACGCGCCGAGAGTCGGCGATTCCCAATCATCCTCAACAAAACGAATATCGTGACAGGCGGGATCAATACCAAAACTACGCAAAGAATCGAGATAAAGATCCTGAATATTAAGCGGTGCCGGTTTAAGAATTACCTGAAACTGATAATAATGTTGCAAACGATTAGGATTTTCACCATAGCGACCATCCGTCGGACGCCGAGAAGGCTCAACGTAGGCAACATTCCACGGCTCGGGGCCAAGGGAACGCAAAAAAGTTGCGGGGTTGAAGGTGCCGGCACCTTTTTCAATATCGTACGGCTGCTGAATGATACAGCCTTGCTGCGCCCAATAATTCTGTAACGACAGAATCAAATCTTGAAATGTCACGATAAAACCTCCGAGAACACTACCGATAGCGTAGCATACGGAAAAGAAAGCAAGAAAAAACAGGCGAATTGCACCACAACAAACCACCCTTAAATAAAACCAGAACTACTAGCCTATTGTGCCGGTCACTGTCAAGACTAAATACACCGAAATGGCTCTAGTGCTCTGTCAACACTAGGAGGCTGTCGCCCTTAACAAATCTACTGGTATAATTGGTCGAGAAACTGTTCACTCTTAAGTGTTCGACCAACACAGCAAGCGAGGGTTTGGTGCAACATTGCCCCACCCTGCTGTAGTGTCTGTTCGCTTAAACGAATACCTGAAAAGCGCTGCTGATCAACACGCATCAAACGCACCAGACTACCCAATGTTATTGCAGCCACAGGCACACCATTGTTCTCTGGAGCGCAGCGCGGGCACAGGGTGCCGCCACGGCGAGCGTCAAACAATAGCCATTCGTCACGCAGCGACTCCCAGCAACCGGCACAATGGCCAATGTGCGGCAACAACCCCGCCAGTTTCAACAGTCGTAACTCCAATAACAAACGGACTACGGGCAACGACTGTGCTTTTGGCAGGTGGGTCAGAAAGGATTCCAGCACCAGATAAACATCGGGAACCGGCTGCTGTTCCGGCAATAATGCCCCAACCAATTCGCAGCCATAAGCGGCCAACGACAACGTTTCCAAGTCGGTCAATAATGGCGTTGCCGCCTCCAATAGCTCAATTTCTGCTAATTGAAGCATTCCACCGCTACGACGCCGTTGCCACAAAACCCGCACCCGATTAAACGGCTGCAGTGCCCCGCCAAAACGCCGTCGACTCTTGCGGGCATTGCGGGCAAAAGCACTACACACACCATATTCCTTGGTTAATAAGGTGACAATACGATCCGCCTCAGCGTAATTGGTATAACGCAGAATGATCGCTTCACAGGGTTCTACGCCAACCATGATAAATTAGCGCAATTGATCGAGAAACATGGTCGCAGTACCGAAATAGATCAGGATACCGGTAATATCGTTGGCTGTTTGCACGAAGGGGGTAGATGCTATGGCCGGATCGACACCGATCCGCTTAAAAAAGGCCGGAGCGAGTACTCCCATAGTCGCCGCCACCGTCATCGCTGTCACCATGGCCACACCGACAACCAGACCGAGATAGATATTATGATGCCAGATGGTTGCAATACCGGCAACGGTCAACCCACACACCAGCCCCATAATCAGACCAACTCGCAGCTCTTTAAGAAACACCTGGCGCATGGTATTAAAATCGATCCGACCCGTGGCAAAACCGCGCACCACAATCGTTGCCGATTGGCTACCGATATTACCACCCATTCCAGTAATGACGGGAATAAATGAGATCAGGGCGACAACCTCCTTCAGAGTAAGCTGAAACAACCACATCAGATAGCCAGTCCCGATTCCGCCAAACAAGTTAACCAATAACCACGGCAGACGCAGACGAGCAATTTTAAACGACTTGTAACCATACATTAGCTCCTCTTCGCTGGCACCAGCCATTTTATATATATCTTCCGTCGCCTCCTGACGCATAACATCGATAACATCATCGACGGTAATAATTCCCAGCAATTTATTATGATCATCAACAACAGGAATCGCCAAAATATTATACTTGGCAACCTGATGTGCCACCTCTTCCTGATCTCTATCCACCCGCACACTAATTACATCGGGCGAAACAATATCACGCAGCAAGCGCCCCGGCGGCACCATTAGCAATTGACGCAGCGAGAGAACGCCAACGAGATGGTTATGCGTATCGGTGACATAGATATAAAAAACCATTTCAACATCAACAGCACCCTGAAGCTCCTCAATCGCCTCTTTAGCAGTAATATCCTCTCGTAACGAAAAAAACTCGGTGGACATAATACCACCGGCACTATCTTCTTGATACCGCATGAGATGCTCAATCTCTTCCGAACAGTCGTCCTGCATGCTGTCAAGAACTTCATCAGCCAACTCCTCTGGCATGTTTTGAATAATATCAACAGCATCATCGTGAGACATATGTTGCAACACATCAACAGCCGTATCTTTTTCTATCTGCTCCAGCAATAAGGCGCTGACAGTGTGCTCTATCTCCGCCAACACCTCTGCTGCAGCATCAACATCTTCGATCATATTGAATAAAACACTCTGATCCTTGAGATCCAAATAGCGAAACAGGTGAGCGATATCAGCCGGGTGGGTTTTTTTAAGCAAATTTGTGATATTGGGATGGGCACCGCGACGGATCAGTTTTTTAACCGTATCGAGCAATATCTGAGTTTTCTGTTCCATGGGCAACCTCCTAAAAACGATCCTAAATAGACCAGCAACGTGTAACAATAAATAGCTGAATTAGCAACCAGCGTTATCAGCACGTCAGCGTAGCACAAAAATCATAAAACACTTGACCCAGAAAAAAATTTCATTTAAATTTACGCGATTGAAAAATTTTTTATTTCTTAGGAGGAAAACCATGAAAAAACTGATCGTTGCTCTAATGTTGGTTGCTTTTGCAGCCTCTACTGCTCTGGCTGCTGACGTTGTGACTTATCCTAGCGGCAGAAAAGGTCCTGTTACTTTTGATCACAAAGCTCACAGTGGATTTGTTGAAAACGGCTGTAAAAACGCTGCATGCCACGGCAATGCTGCTCCAGCAAAAATTGCTGTTGACAAGAAAACCGCCCACAAAGATCTGTGCAAAACCTGCCATAAAAGCAATGATGGTCCAACTAAATGTAGCGGTTGCCACATAAAGTAAGTTAAACGGCACACTGCACCATTTAAAAGTATTCATAAAAAAGCGAAGCCTGTTGGTTTCGCTTTTTTTGTATCTAAACAATAAGTGCTCAACATGGTCAATCCGCAGCAATTCCCGGGCAGGTCGCAAACCCGCTTAAACAGGGCGCTTGAAAATTCACCCTTCGTAAACATTTTGCTAAACTTGCTCCATCTATGTACCAATGGTGCTTGTGGTCAATTCATCACAATACTAACCTGAGAATTGATGTAACATATTGATATAAAAGAATAAACATCCGACCCCAGTCAACATTACGAGGAACAGAGAACAATGCACTATATAGGATGCACAAAAACATAGACAAGATATAATGACCAGTATACAATGCAAACATGTTATTTGAATTGGGAAAACAGATACGCCAAGAGCGAAAACATCTAAACCTGTCTCAAGCAGACTTTGCTAAACTATTTGGTATGAGCCGGACAACTATCGGGCAAATAGAGAACGGGACAGTTCCAGAGGTTGGTATTCGCAAAATTATTCGGATACTTGAGTATTTTGGGCTGGAGTTAATCGTGCGTAAATCCGGCCCGCCAACTTTAGAAGAGATCCAAGCAGAGAACAGATCCGATGGCATATATTGATGCCCTCGCAAATTCATTTACACTGAATATCGGCAAAAACACACAGAATGTCGGCAACAAAGTAAAATTTACCAGTAATTGCTTTCAGTACACCTCATTCTGCGTTTAGCGGTAACTATGATCGCAGGAACGTACTGATATTTGATCCCTATGCTGGGATGGGTTCCTTTTCAAGCCGTCTGCCCTTAATTATGAACGCAGCTGCCCGATGGATATTCAATCCTGCGGCTTTAAGGGTCGCTGCAACCCGAACCGGGATCATCTCTCTGACTCGTAGATGCTTAAGTCCGGTGACACGATCTAAATCGGACATAGTA
>JAYEOA010000049.1:0-3890 GCA_034722515.1 Thermodesulfobacteriota bacterium
GTAGCCCCCGAACCAGTAGCCCCCGAACCAGTAGCCCCCGAACCAGTAGCCCCCGAACCAGTAGCCCCCGAACCAGTAGCCCCCGAACCAGTAGCAGCTCCAGTTGAAACAGCGGTAGAGCTAGTGCCTTTAGATTTTTCGGTAGCCGAGGTAGCCGAGCCTGATGAAGAAGTGGAGGACACCACTGATCGCTCGGTAGACCCATTTGCATCGCCGGAACCTGTTACTGAGGATTCGCCTCCTCTAGATGAGTTTAACTTCCCTGAGGCGGACAAACCTGACGATACGATTCCCGAGGCTGTTGACTCATTCTCTTTTGACACTCATCAGGAGGATGAAGCTTCGGCTGAACCTGAACCTGAAGCTCAAACTGATTTTGATTTACCGCCTCTGGGTGATTTTAACTTGCCAGTAGAGCCGTTGGAGCCGGATGCTGCCAGCGATGATGGAGTGATTGACCTCAAAGAGGAAGATATTGCCGAAGAGGGTGCTTATGGTGCAGTTCCGGAACGGGTGGAAAAACGTATAGCCTTCCTTAGCGATGAACAGTTGACGGAAATTGTAGAACGTGTTGCCGGGGCGGTGATTGAACGACTTGCGGCGCCAATGCTGGAGCAAGTGGTGTGGGAAGTGGTTCCCGATCTCGCTGAAAGTATGGTGCGTGAGGAGATGGCCAAGATTAAACCCGACGCCGGATAAAACTCTATAGAACATTGACGGATAAAAAGGGGATTGCTAAAATCCCCTTTTTCGTGTTTAAAAACACCATAAACCCTGAATTTATCTTGGAGACTGTACTACATCAAGTAGGTCCTCCACTTGAAGGAATGACAGCATCATGGCAGACGAACTGGCAAAAGGTTACCAACCACACGCATTTGAAACAAAATGGTATCAAATATGGGAGCAGCAGGGCTATTTCCATGCTGATCAACATTCTGATAAACCACCTTATTCTATTGTTATTCCGCCACCTAATGTTACCGGAGTGCTCCATATGGGACACGCCCTTAACAATACCATGCAGGATATTCTCGCTCGCTGGAAGCGGATGACCGGTCACGAAGTACTATGGATGCCCGGTACCGATCATGCCGGTATCGCTACCCAGAACGTGGTGGAAAAGCAGTTGGTTAGTGAAGGGCAGGATCGCCATGACGTTGGTCGTGAACAGTTTGTCGAGCGGGTATGGCAGTGGCGTGAAGAGTCCGGTGGCCAGATCATCAATCAACTCAAGCGTATCGGTGCCTCTTGTGACTGGGAACGTGAGCGTTTTACCATGGATGATGGCTTGAGCACTGCGGTACGCGAAGTGTTTGTCAAATTGTACGACGATGGTCTTATTTACCGTGCTAACCGCCTTATTAACTGGTGTCCGCGTTGTCATACGGCTTTGTCTGATCTGGAAGTTGAGCATGATGACAAGAAGGGCAGCTTGTGGCATTTACGCTATCCGGTTAAGGGTAGCGATCAGCAGTTGGTGGTGGCGACTACCCGTCCCGAGACGATGCTAGGTGATACCGCTGTGGCGGTTCATCCCGATGATGAACGTTATCAGGATCTGATCGGCAAGATGGTGGTGTTGCCCCTGATAGGGCGTGAAATCCCTATTATTGCCGATGACTATGTCGATAAAGAGTTTGGTAGCGGTGCAGTGAAAATAACCCCCGCCCACGATTTTAACGATTTTGAGATGGGTAAGCGCCACAATCTCGAAAATATCAACATCCTCGACGAGTCCGGTATCATCAATGAAAATGGTGATGCCTATCAAGGGTTGGATCGTAACACCGCGCGTGCCAAAGTTGTTGTCGACCTCGAAGCGCAAGGTCTGCTGGAAAAGACCGAAGAGCATCTCAACTCTGTCGGCGAGTGTTATCGCTGCAAAACCGTTGTCGAGCCGTATATGAGTTTGCAATGGTATGTCGATGTGCAACCGCTGGCCAAAGAAGCTATCAAGGCGGTGGAGACAGGTCAAACACGTATCATTCCTGCGCAATGGGAAAAAACCTATTACGAGTGGATGTACAACATTCAAGACTGGTGCATTAGCCGCCAGATCTGGTGGGGGCACCGTATTCCTGCATGGTTTTGTGCCGATTGCGGCGAGATCACCGTTTCCCGCGAGGATGCTACCCATTGTTGCAAATGTAACAGCAGCAATCTTCAGCAGGAGACTGACGTTCTTGACACTTGGTTTTCCTCTGCTCTGTGGCCGTTTTCTACCATGGGTTGGCCGGAAAACACTTCTACATTAAAAAAATTCTATCCCACCTCGTGTCTGGTCACTGGTTTCGACATCCTGTTCTTCTGGGTGGCGCGGATGATGATGATGGGGATCAAGTTCATGGGTGAGGTGCCGTTTAAGGATGTGTATATTCACGCCTTGGTACGTGATGCTCAAGGGCAGAAGATGAGCAAGAGTAAGGGCAATGTCATCGACCCGCTTACGGTGATTGAGGAGTATGGCACCGATGCCTTCCGCTTCACCCTTACCGCCTTTGCGGCTCAGGGTCGTGATATCAAGCTGTCTACCGAGCGCATTGGTGGTTATCGTAACTTTTGCAATAAATTATGGAACGCCAGCCGTTTCGCCATGATGAATCTGGAAGGGTTTGAGCCGGTTGAACAACCCCAATGGGATCAACTCAATCTGTCGCTGGCTGATCGCTGGATTCTCACCCGCCTGACGCAGGTGGAACAACAGACCAATAAGGCTCTGGAGGAGTATCGCTACAACGAGGTGGCCAATGCCCTGTACGCCTTCACCTGGCATGAGTTCTGTGACTGGTATATCGAGTTGATCAAAGGTGACTTATACGGGGAACGGTCGGGCGACGATGGCGCAGCCAAGCTCAGTGCCCAGACTGTTGTTTATACAGTGTTGGAGCGTCTGCTGCGTCTGATGCACCCCGTTACCCCGTTCATCACCGAAGAGATTTGGCAAAAACTCCCCGGTACTCGTCCGGTAGCATCGATTATGCTCAGTAGCTATCCACAGGGGGATGGTCTTGTTCAAGACGCTGCTGCTACCGCGCAAATGGAGCAAGTGATGGAGGTTATCCGCTCTATCCGCAATATTCGTGGTGAGATGGATGTGTCGCCAGGGAAAAAAATCACTGCATTGTTCGATTGTAAAACCGAAGAAATTTGCTCGGTGATGACAGCAGCGCAACACTACATCACATCTCTAGCACGCATCGAAAATCTTACCTGCGGTGTTGGTCTTGATCAACCGGAACAGGTTGCCAAGCAAGTTTCCGGTGAGGTTGAAATTATGTTGCCATTGGCTGGGTTGATCAATATTGAAGAGGAGGAAAAACGCCTCATCAAAGAGATTGCCAAGGTGCAAAAAGATGTCGATATGTTTAGTAAAAAGCTATCAAATGAAAAGTTTGTCGCCAATGCCCCGGCGGCGGTGTTAGAGAAAGATCGTGGGAAACTGGCGGCAGCACAGGATAAATTGATCGTGCTTCAGGAAGGTTTAGAGAAGATTATCGCATTGAAGTAAACGTTGATTGTACATAGTCGAACAACAAAAGGTCGGAGCATCGTGAGATGTCCCGACCTTTTGTTGTTTAATCACCCGTTGTGAATGGTCTGATCGAGGGAGTCCATTGTACATTGATTGAGACTTTTTCCTGATGAAATAGCAACGGCAACAATTTCAGCATGTAGTTCAGGCGGAATGCGTATGTTAGATTTTCCCCTGAAGATATGATGTATAGTTGATTTGGATCAGGGTCTTTTCTAGCTACTTATAGTTGTAAACACCACCCCAAACCCGCAGCTATTTGCCGCATAGTTGCTCTCGCCTGAATTACCCCCTATTTTATTAATCCAATAATTTGAGTATTTTTTTGCTGCCTGAACCATCAAATGCATGCACA
>JAYEOA010000050.1:0-3788 GCA_034722515.1 Thermodesulfobacteriota bacterium
AAAGCTCTTTAGTTTACCGACCATTGAACTCGTTATATAGAGAAAAAAGCTTCTCTGCCGGAAGACGATGCAGAATTTCTTCACGAAACAAGTGCGCCCAAGACGATTCCAGCATTGCCAGTCGTTTCGGACCAAGATGCTCAAACGGATTGAACATGTCATAGGTTTTGTGGTCTTTGACGTTGATCATGTGTCCCCCGGATAACAAGTTGAAATTATTACAGTTATCCTACTATAAATCCATGTGGATGGCAAGATGTAATTTGCTGTTTTTTAATTATTTCGGGTAGTTAAGTTGTTTATGTGTTTTTGCGAGGGCATCTATCAATTGTTATTGTAAAATCGTTCTCAATGGGTATTCTTTTTAACCAGAGGTAAAACGATGCGAAAGATGATTGTAGTCATAATGGCGTTTGTGTTGTGGTGGTTGCCCCTTAATGGGGTAGCGACAGCTATTACAGTGGCTCAGGATGATGCGGCTATCTTTATGTTGCAGCAGCGTGTATTGCCGTTGCAGCGGATGGCGCACCTTGATCCGCTGGTGCAGCGTTGCGCCGGGGTACAGTTGGTGCTGTTGGGCGATGGCACTCACGGTGGCGAGGAGTTTTATTATTTGCGCCGTTTGCTCAGTGTCCTGCTGGTGCAACAGCAGTCTATCTCTTTTATCGCCCTTGAAGCTGATTGGGATCGTTGCCTTGCTTTGGATCGTTATGTACGTGATTTGCCGGGGGCGGCCGATAGTGCCGCGTATGCATTGGAGGGTTTTGACAGTTGGCGTAGTTGGGTGTGGCGCAATGGCGAGATTGCGTTGCTGTTGGATGAATTGCGGGCGATCAATCTGCGTCGCCCACTGTCGCAGCGAGTTGCCGTGTACGGTATCGATATGCTCGATTATGGTCTTAGCTTGCAGAAGCTCGCTGCGGTTCCGGCGCTGGCTACAGCGGCACAGGCGTTGGGTAACTGCCTCCCCGGTGCCGGTATGCTGCCCGATGATTATTTCTATCATTTGCAAGCCGGTGGAACCTCTTGTGAGCTGTTGGCAACGGCACTGGCACAACGTTTACCGAGGGGAGCGCAGGTATTCCCACGCGATATATCGGCATTAGATTTTGATTTGGCTCAGCAGATGCGGGTAGTGCAACGTGGGGAAGCTCATTATCGTGTTCAGGTGTTGAAACCTGAATGGGCATGGAATTTACGAGTGCGTCATTTTGCCCAAACACTGCAACAATTGCTCAAGCGCCATGGCTCGGCAGCGCGTGGCATTGTCTGGGCGCACAATACCCATGTTGGTGATGGTAGAGCTACGCAGATGTATGACTGCGGTATAGAGAGCCTCGGTCAATTGGTGCGGCGGCGGATGGGAGCCTCCAGAGTTTTTCTTCTGGGGCAGACAGGTTTTAGTGGTGCGGTGCGTGCCAGTCGTGGTTGGGGTGGTGAGGCGCAGGTTTTGCCCGTTCCTCCAGCGTGTGCCGATAGTAGTGAAGCGTTGTTGCATCGCAGTGGTATTGCTGCGGGGATGTGGTTGTTTAGCGAGACCGATGCGGCAACGGCGCTGAATATTCCCCGTTGGCAGCGAGCTATCGGTGTTACTTACGAACCCGGCAACGATATACGGGACAATTATGTGATGACCCGTTTGACGCAGCGCTATGATGCGCTGATTTATATTGATCAGATGACGGCATTGTTGCCGTTGTCCGAATCCAAACCGTGAGATTGGCAGTGATGAAATTACGGATAATTTTATTGATAATATTGCTATTGCCCGCAGCTCAGTTATTGAGAGCTGCGCCGCCTGAGGAACAGAATCCCCACGCCATTTTTTGCGCCCATTATCAGGCTACGGGTGGTTTGCAGCGTTGGCAGGCATTACGCAGTAGCTATAGTGAAGGTAATGTAACCTACGATGGCTTGTCGGGGACGGTCAAGATTTGGGAACAACGACCTATTCAGGTTCGTGTGGAAGAAGATTATGGTGTTATCCGCGAATCATCGGGAGATAGCGGTGAGTGTGCCTGGCGATTGGACTACAACGGTCAACTCGAAGTTATGCGTGACCCTGAAACATTGAAACGACGCCAATTAGCCTATTATCTCAGTGATTTTGAGCACCTGAACCCACACTCGTCAATTTTTTCCCTGACCCTCGAAGCGGCGAGCGATATTGATGGACGACCTTGCCATGTTGTCTGTATGAAAAACAGTATCAACTCCGATGTAACGTGGTATTACTTTGCCGTTGATAATCTATTCCTCCTTGCCAGTATAACGCACCAACCAGACATCGAGATTCATAGCCGTTATAGCGATTTTCGCCAGGTTGATGGTTTATCGATCCCTTTTTCCCAACGTGACGATATCCATCCGCGCCAGAAACACCGCGAGACCAAATTGACCCATGTTGAAATTGATCCGAATTTGGCAGCTTCCCGTTTTGTCGTGCCCGAAGCACAGCCGACGGCGATCACCTTCCCTGCGGGATGTGCAGCGTTGCAGATTCCATTTCTATTGGCGCAAGGGGCGATATATCTGCCGGTAACGGTAAAAAATGATACCAAATGGTGGGTTCTGGACAGTGGGGCGTCTAGTTCGGTGATTGATGAGGATTATGCTCGTGGTCTTGGCTTGGTTCCCAGAGGGCAAATCAAGGGGTTCGGTTTCTGTGACAATTTTGATATGTCGTTTGTCGCCGTGCCGCAGTTGCAGATAGGCTCTACACCTTCGTTGTTGTCTCTGGGGGCTCACACTGTTATGGCTTATGCTGGGCTTGCCGATTCTAGTTATGAGCCGTTGCGTTATGGTATTCTCGGTTATGATTTTCTCAGCCGATTTATTGTTCGTATCGATTATGCTCGGCGTATCCTGACTCTGTACTCGCCACAGCATTCGCAGGTAGCGGATGGTCAGTGGATCGATGCGCCGCTGACGTACCGCATGTTTACTTTGCCGGTGCAGATTGATGATCGGCACAGTGGGCGTTGGAGTATAGATATCGGAGCTGAGCATAGCTCATTTTATGCTCCCTATGCTCAGCGTCATCATCTGTTGGATAGAGCTAGAGCCAGGGTGGAACATGTCAGTCAGGGGCTTTCTGGACTTAGTATCGATTATTTTGTTCGTTTTGAGTCACTGACCATTGCCGGTTTTCGCCTTGAACGACCGATACTCAGTGTTCCCGGTGGACAAGGGGTGGGGATGTCCACAGTCGGTGAACTGGCGGGAAATCTCGGCGCTTCGGTTCTCGATCGATTTATCCTCTGGCTTGATTATTCCCGTCAGCGGGTGCGCTTTGAACCCGGTGAGTTGTATTCTCAACCAGTGGAGGTCGATAAAAGCGGTTTACTGGTTGGCATGTCCCATCATGGACAACCGATGGTGTCATACGTTGCCGCAGGTAGCCCGGCAATGCAGGACGGTTTTGTCGCCGGAGATATAATCGAAGCTATTGACGGCCGTGCGGTTGCCAGTTACGGTGGGGTGTTGCCAATTCGTAAATTATTGTTGCAGCAGACCGGTCGTTGTTATCGCTTCAAGGTGCAACGTGCAGGCGAGTTGCTGGAGTTGACCCTGTGTTTGCAAGATATTCTCTGATGCTATGGGGGAAATCTTATTTGTATTTGTCGCCATGGACTTACGACAATAAACGCTGGGGCGTTGTAATTAATAATGCTTTCACCGTAGCTCATGTATTTCTCAATGTTTGGTTTGTGGTCGGTTTTGCGAAACGGGTTGGTGTAGTTACGATAAATTAAAAAAAGCGTCCCATCTGCAACATCAATGAATTA
>JAYEOA010000051.1:0-3758 GCA_034722515.1 Thermodesulfobacteriota bacterium
TATCACGTATCGAACCCAATGCCCGCTCTAAGGTCTGGTTATAATCTCTTGGGTTGCGACTATCTCTTAAATTAAGTTTCCAGTTTTGATCGCACCAATCAATAACCGCCGTGCGCATTGCCCCTTTAATCGAACTGCCGGGGATCAACAAGCCACCCGTCAAGGGATTTTTTAACGCAGGTTCAATCAACAACTGGTTAGGGCTGTTGAGGTCGGCAATATGATGTCGATACTTTTTTGCAATTTCTGGTGAAATAATTTTCGAACTGCTGCGGGCATAAATATCGACATCAAGTTTATCGGCAATAAATTTACGAATTGCCGGTAATTTGCCATTGTCCAATACCTTGCTCAATGCTTCCTGATCGGGATAATCTTCGAGCCAAGCGTCAAGATCAATCTGGCAAAAATAGTCCTGCCCATCTTGGGTAGCAACAACATAATCAAGAGGATCGCTGGTATCGCCACTACCAATATGCACCGGGGTCAGGATTTCAAGGCGAATATAATTATCGTATTTCATCTACTATCCCTCCTCCAGTGTTAATGGCAAGGTCAACGGCAAACCAATCTGCACATAATCGGAGTTACTGTGGATATTGCGTAACACAAAATCGCTATTGGGCATGTGGGTAAAAACAGAACCTTCGGTGAAAGCAATAAACGGCTTTTTAAATGGATTGGTTTCACCAAAACCGTTCCATACCTTGGCCAGCTTGGTAAACAGATTCCAGGTTCCGGCAAATTGATCGGTCTCAAGTGCCATGCAGACCGACAGATTCATTTCAGCATTGCCTTGATAATGAAACATGGCAGAGTCAAAAGATTCGTCAATTTCAAAATCAAATTGTCCCTTGCCGGTGGAGGCATCAGCACCGAAACCGGTGGTGGCGACATGGCTGAATAACCGCTCAAAACTCTCACGGTCGGCAGTTTTTACGTAGAGATCATAGCAGTAATCGACATCAAAATAGCTGGACTCGCTGCTGTAAAGCCCTCCCTCTATAACCCGATTATTATTGCGATCAATACTGTTGTGCATGGTGCGGGAAGATTTTACTTTTGCTTCGGTTTCAGTCGCAGGCTTTTTATTGCGGTGATGTTGAAACAGTTTTAGGCTGCTCAACTGTCCGGCAACATCGTTCCAGTCGGATACGCAAATATAACTTAGTTTACGAAACTTTTTCTGTTGCGACAGCTCATCAAACATATTGCCTTTTGCTATTTTTTTAAACGTAGGACGTTTTATCCCCGACAATACCGGCATCGGTAACTTCCCGGCAGGAAAAACACTGCTCAATACAAATGGCGGTTGTTTATCGGTAAATTGCTGTATTAGTGCTGCAACCCCATCTGTACCGTCAAGTTCAGCAGCAGCGCACAGCAATTGCCCATAGAGGGTATCGCTACGCATGGGAGTAGCAAAAGCACTGAGCGGTTTTATTTTATAGCGGTAAACTTGCATTGCCTCCCCCTATAAACTGATATCATCCAGCGTGATTTGCTTACCATCGACTTTGAGGTCGTCAAAACGCACCTGACCGCAACCACGCGAGCTATTGCCACCCAAGGCATCGAGTTCGATCATTTTTAGCCCTTTCAACACGTAATCTTTAAGATCGGCTGAATCACCTTCGTATTGTTTGAGGGAGATATTGAAATCGAATTCAACTCCGGCTGGAACACGTTCTAAGGGACGAGGATGCATCGCTGTTCCCTTAACCCTGTCAATGGTATTTTCATGTTTAACTTCCATGGGCAATTTGCCACTATTAAATATATCCTGAAATTCAGCAGTCAAGTTTGCGTCCCGCACCACGATACGGGTTGGACCGGTATTAGGGTCTTTGGCGGTGTTGCCAAAAATTGTGCAGGCAGGGCAATCTGCCTCACCACAGTTGCATGGTTTACCTTTGCTTAAAAATTCACTTCTGGTCACTGGTCGATCAATAAAATAGCGAGTCTCCAACAACGAACGCATTTTCCCCTTCATTGAAGAACCGGGAATAAAAGGAGCCTGAGTGATTGGGTGCTTAATAATCGGCTGATCCATACCGCCAATTTCCATAGTATCGCTACCGGCACCAATATGCAGACCGGTAATTACAATAATTTTACCTTCAATCTTATATATATTTTCAAGTTTCATTCCGTATCTCCTTGATTGATATCAACTAATACCCGCGCCATAGCTATAACCAACAACAGCTTCAAAGCTTAAGAGAAAAGCCTCAAAATCTTTCGCATCTTCAATGCCATCAATAGAGGTATTCAGCCACACCGAAAATGTTCTGGGTATTTTGGGATTACTTGGATTTGCGGCATAGCTGACCTTGGCTTTTAGCATTTTTATCAGAGGTAAAACCTGCAAAAATGCAGCATGAGCAGCCGCTTCAGCAGAACCAGATTCACTTAATTGCTTTTGCTTGGCAAATGAAAAACGTTTTTCCAAATTTTTGCATTCGTTATAAAATCGACGTAATTGGTTGGCGTTGAGTTTGTCTTTTTTATTATTGGTATGGACAAACCTTTCGGCTTCTCGTTTAGCTTGTTCATCAAGCAAACCAGCCTTCAAATTACCTGCATCGTCATAATAAAACCCCATCTTTGTACCTCCTTTTTTAGTGATCGCTGCGCCAGCGGTACAGTGCATAGGTGACCGGCTGGGCAATATATTTAAGGTTATCATCGTGCTTAACAGCGGTAAAGTTATCGCGTTCAGCACTCTCTTTAAATGTTAAATTACGGTGAAAGTCGTATTCCATGTGGGACAGATAAATACCTTTGCGGATATCACCCTTATTTTTAAATTTATCGTACATCTTCCCATATTCGAGGAGCCGACCAATCAGTCCGGTGGTGACTTTTTGTTCTTCGAGCAAGTCAAAATATTCGTCTCCCTGCTCAAGCAAAGCACTGAATTTATTCCAATCGGTGGTGACATCGAACAGGGTGATGGCATTTTTTTCGCCCCCATTATTTTTGTATTGTTTTGACTCTTCGAGCAATTCCTCCGCTGCATCAGCAATGGTATGCATCGGCAACAACGGTTTCACCACACTGATTCCGGCAGAAAGGGTCACATCTTTATTACCAGCAACATAACGCTGAAACTCCGACCCAATCTGTTCGGCAAACTCGATGACCTTGGTCCATGGACCAAGGAGAAACAGATCATCGCCCCCGGCAAACACCAGATAAATATCGGGATATTTGTCTTTAATCCGCTGCACCAGATGGTTGGCAAAAAAGTGATTGATCATCCGCGACATACTGGCAAAACGGGAAATGGAAATGCGCTTGCCCAGGCCGATACTGAAAATAAAACCGAGATTATCGACATCGGCTTTGAAAGCACCGAGCAATGATTTGCCGTGTTTCTTTTGATCTAACTTGCCTATACCGCAAGCCGATTCTGCCAAAAGTTGAAAGGTTTTCGGGTTGTCAATTTTAATTTCATCATCTTTATAGAAATGCCTGTCTCCATCCTTACGCAGAATATCCAGTTGATTCCAATGATACTCAATATCGTCTTTTGTGATTTTTGGCAAATGACCGGCTACGGCGTGGTAACTGAATGAACCCCGTTGTTGCAAATTGAGGATATCAACACTATCAGCGTGTTTTTTACCATCAAGTGATTCGATAAATTTCATCTCTAAACCACCAAATAATGGTAACGGCGTTGCCGATGCTACCGATTTAAGGATCAGGTATTTTCTTTTTGGCAGTTCGGTGCCAATATCATCAATCAAGCT
>JAYEOA010000052.1:0-90558 GCA_034722515.1 Thermodesulfobacteriota bacterium
GCTCCCTGAAGCTGAACGTGCTGCTTATGAGCGCTACCAAGACGATCTCCATTACCAAGCCAGTATGGTAGAATCCTCCTACACTGTTGGTGCGATAGATGGCAAAAAAGAGGGACTAGAGCAAGGAATAGAGCAAGGACTAGAGCAGGGACTAGAGCAAGGTAAACAAGAGGAGAAACAAGAGATCGCAAGAAAGATGCTAAAAAGCATAGATGTAAAAACTATATCATCTATGACCGGCTTAATCGAAGCGGAGATTCTGGCATTAAAAGAATGATAAAGCAGTAGATAAATTAGGGACACTCCTCATATTTAGGAGGATCAAAAGCAATTCTCTATAGGACGCCCACAAAGTAGTATTCAACAAGCCGGTTGGAAGTAGGGGCGAACCTATGCGTTCGCCCGTTCTTAGGTTCTGTCCTGTTTGTCAAAAACGTCCCCTAGTTTTACACAAGTTCTTGCCAAAAAGGCGATTCGGTACTATGCTTTATTGTGTCCGTTTAGGTCGAATAAAAATTTTCATCCTAGCTACTGCCAATCATAATGCTCAACCCATTATTATACTAATCGTGGAGACCAATATGATCCGCACCGCACTGTTCATTTTCCTGTCACTGCTCATCACCAGCCAATCTTTTGCCTTTGGAGAAAAAGTTAAGCGCCCAAAAGCACGAGACTTTGGCAATGTTGTAATCAACAATTACAGTGAAGAAAACAAAGAGTTTGCCGTTGTCTTCCCTCATTGGCTTCACCGTGCTAAATATTCTTGCCGCTTGTGTCATGTTGATATCGGCTTTGCCATGCACGCTGGGGACACCGACATTACCGAGCAAGATAATAATGCAGGGCTTTTTTGTGGCACCTGCCATAACAATAAAATTGCCTTTGGCTCAGTAGTCAACAGTAAGTTTCATGGCAAAATAAATCAGTGCGATCGCTGCCACTCGCAAGGACAAAATGTCACCTTTAAGAATAGCTTTAGAGAGTTTCGTAATACCATGCCCCGTGAGCGTTTTGGCAATGGCATCGATTGGATGACTGCCGAAGAGCAAGGCAAAATTAAACTAATTGATTTTCTTGAAGAGGTTTCTTTCCCACGGAAACAGATGGAACGACAAGCCGATTTCAAACTTGTTGCGACCATCGAACAGATGCCTAAAATAATTTTCAGCCACGAAAAGCATGCTAAATGGAACGGTTGCGAAACCTGTCACCCAGAGATATTTCCCGTCAAAAAGGGGAGCCAACCCTACACCATGCAACAAATTTTCGATGGTCAATTTTGTGGGGCATGCCACGATAAAGTCGCATTCCCAAACATTGATTGCCAGCGCTGCCATTTTGATAGTGTCCATTAAATGGGCAAAATCGCGACCAAATCTACACAGGTATTACTTGGTTTGCTGGGAA
Organism: Thermodesulfobacteriota bacterium; assembly: GCA_034722515.1. Lineage (GTDB taxonomy): Bacteria > Desulfobacterota > Desulfuromonadia > Desulfuromonadales > Desulfuromonadaceae > Desulfuromonas. The sequence continues at coordinate 1,411 of JAYEOA010000052.1, forward strand.
TTATTATTACAGTATTTCCGTGCGAAGCTTACTTCAATCTGCCCCCACTACCCACTGCAGACAAATATGGCGATGTGGTAATGGATCAATGCGCCACCGCACAAGGGCAAAAGGCGGTAGTTTTTTCCCATTGGAGTCATCGCACACGCTTTTCCTGTCGTGTATGCCATTTTGAATTAGATTTTGCTTTCGTGGCAGGTCAATCAGATATAAACGAAGAAGACATGCTTGACGGTGATTTTTGTGGAGCATGTCACGATGGTAGCCAAGCGTTTGGGGTCACAAAACAAAATTGTGAAAAATGTCATACCGGTAACGATATTGACCGTAGTAAGCAATTTGCACAACTACAGGATAAGCTCTGGAAGTTACCACAAGGTCAATACGGCAATAATATTAATTGGACTTTGGCACAGCAGCAGGGTCTAATTGATCCTAAGTACAGTATGTTTCGCCCACAGGAGAAACCTTTGGCGTTTGCTAAAGCCTTAGTGCTTGATGCCGAATGGAGCTGGGTTTCTCCGGCAGTATTCAACCACGATACCCATACGCCGTGGCTCGATTGCGCAAATTGTCACCCTAGCATTTTCAATATCAAAAAGAAAACTACGAAGCACTTTCGGATGGTATATATTCTAGAAAAGAAATTTTGCGGAGTTTGCCACTTTGCCGTTTCGCTCCCCATCGACGACTGCAGTGCCTGCCATCCAGATATGCGTAAGCACTAGGAGACCACATGCCATTCGGATCAATTAAATTAAGCAGTACCATAGTTGTTGCAACCATAATGCTATTTGTAACTACCTTAATTGCTTATGCTGAGCAGGACAATGATACAAGCCAATTCAGCAAAAAAGTTCTCGCCCTGACGCAACAATGCAACGACAATATGACCAATAAAGAGTTACTGCAGACAATTTATCAAACCAACAAACTCACCGAACAGATCAAAAAAACTCAGCATCTGAAAAAAAAGTGGTTTATCATCCGCCTAAAACAAACTCGCAACCTTTGTCAGTACTACTTACAGTTATCCAGTGCGAAAAATGACAATCTTACTGCCGAATAGTTATCATGCATAAAACTCGCAGTGGGGCAGGAGATGGTATTTGCTCTGCTACAACGGCAAGGCTTCAACCTTCTGCGGCATGACTATGGCCAACGGAATGGCAGTAGTTATCAATGAATTTTGGCTGAGGTGGCTATATCGCTGCGTGGTCTTGACTTGAGTATGACCAAGAATCTTTTGAACTTTATATAATGACCTGCCATTATTGATCAGAAACGAAGCAAAGCTATAGCGCAGGTCATGAATCCGTACATCAGCTAAACCGGCTTTTTTCTTGCTGTATTCCAAGCATTAAATATCTGTACAAATGGCTTGCCGTTTTTGAGATTGGGGAAAATGTATGTTGGTAGGGAAGATTAATATCCCACCGCCACCAGTGGTAGCCTCTGTCAGTTGTAGGTGAATGATGTAGGTAGGCAAGGTGGGACGATGTGGTTGTTTGGCTATATTAAGGCACCCAGCCCTTTGTTTTCCAGCCTATTTTTCTTTTGGTTATAAAGGATTGGGTTGTCAAGTGCAGGTGATGAAAAAGTTTACTCAGTTTTTACTATCGGTTATAATGTGTTAAACAGTTTTTAACTGGTGGTGTGAATAGAAGGGGTGGCATTATGTTAAATGATGAAAATCGTTACAAAAAACTTTTGGGAAAATTTATAGATTTTGATAAATGGGAGAAGGTGAATCATCAGGGTCGTAGCGGTTATGATGCGACGAAGCCGTCTTTTTTGATTATTGTAACTATTGCTTATGTTGCTATTGTTTTTTTTATTACTCTCGGGATACCAATGCATGGGATAGAACCTGAACCAATCCCGGCGGAGGATCTTCCGTATGCTATGCCGATTTTTATTGTTATTTATGTCGTGGTTGTTGGCGGGCTTTATCTCAGAGATAAGTACAGAATGAAACGCTGAATGAAACATCATTTATTTTTTTTAGAATATCATCTTGGTATAGTTGTTTGAAAAAGATGTGGTGGCTTGTCAATTGTGGATGGTATGGTTATTATGCTGCGGTTAATTCAGGAGCATTGGTGTGTTTGAATTGATATGTGTTATTTGTTGGGCTCAATGAAGGGTGTTGTTTAATGATCAAGTTGCTTCTTTATATTCATGATTCGGAGATAGGAAAAAAATATTTAAATGCGCTGTCTCTGAAGGATGTTGAATGTGAAGTAGTTCACTCTTTTGAACTCTTTTATAAGCATGTCTTAGGGCATAGCTATAGTGGGTTGTTGGTCGATATTGTTAGCAGTATTCGTGCGAGTGTTGCTGATCGGGAAGTACTAAAAGAGTTAATGGAAGTGTATCCTTCGTTACGTTTACGCTGGGATCCTGAGAGTGGTGATATTCGCACCTTGCTGACTGGTGCCGGAGCTGGACAGAAGATATCCATAGATCATTTTATTAAGACCTATTGTCTATTGTTCCATCCACGGGCACTTCGCTTGCAATGCCGGAAAGAGATCCATTGTAATGTAGTATATTCGGTTTGTGCTGAAATGCCTGAGGAGGCTACGCAGCGGACTGTAACGCTTGATCTATCGGTCGGAGGATGTTTTTTGATTTCGTCTCACTGCTTGGCAAGGGGAAGTGTGTTGTTTTTACGTTTTCTCGAATTGGATGATAACACGCCGATTAAAGTTGAAGTTCAATGGTGTCGAGAGTGGGGCAAGTCAATGAATGTTTCTGGGGTCGGGGTAAGGTTCTTGGAGATACAACCGGGGCAGAGGGAGGAAATTGTTGCCATGGTTAAGTGATTCTCCAGCGTATGTTCTCTGATAACCGATGATCAGAATAACATCATTTATAAGGAAACTTTCTATGCAGAAAGCAGTATTTTTGGATCGCGATGGAACTATCAATGTTGAACGCGACTATCTGTTTCGCTGTGAAGAGTTTGAATTTATCCCCGGTGTGCCGCAGGCGATTAAGCAGCTTAATGATGCCGGGTTTCTAGTTGTTGTTGTGACCAATCAGTCCGGGGTGGCGCGTGGTTACTATAGCGAAGGTGATGTAGAACGCTTGCATGAGTTTGTGCAGTTACAATTGGCTGATTATGGAGCCCATGTCGATGCATTTTATTATTGCCCCCATCATCCCGATAAGGGCAACGATCCTTATCTGAAGCAATGTCGCTGCCGAAAAGGGCAACCGGGAATGCTCCTTGATGCGGCACGTGAGTTTGATATTGATTTGCCGCATTCGTTTATGGTCGGCGATAAGTTGGCCGATGTAGAGGCGGGTTTTGCGGCGGGTTGTGTGCCGTTGTTGGTGCTGACAGGTCACGGTGAGGTCGAAAAGGATAAGGTTACGGTGCAAACACATATCTGTGAAGATTTGCCCGCTGCGGTGCGCGATATTTGCCGGATGGTTGATGTTGAATAACGCTTGTCGTTAGTATAATATCGTTAGTGTTGGTTGCTAAATTGAAACCTTTAAAAGGAATTGAGGGACGATGATGGAGATTAGCTGCTTTAAAGCCTACGATATTCGCGGTCGTTTACCCGATGAACTCAATGATGATATCGCCTACCGCATTGGTCGCGCTTATGCTGAATTTTTACAACCGCAGCGGGTGGTGGTTGGTTGCGATGTGCGCCTGAGTAGTAAGGCGCTTACCGCTGCGGTGTCGCGTGGCTTATGCGACGGCGGTGTTGACGTTTACGATATTGGCTTGTGTGGTACCGAAGAGGTTTATTTTGCCACCTTCAGTGAGCAGATGGATGGAGGTATCATGGTGACGGCCAGTCATAATCCTATGGACTACAATGGCTTGAAGTTGGTTCGGGAACAGTCGAAACCCATTAGTGATGATACCGGATTACGCGATATCAGAGCTATAGCGGAGGCGGGTGAATTTAAACGGGCAGATCGTTGTGGACAGGTGCTGTCGCTCAATGTGCGTCTTGCTTATATCCAACATTTGCTTGGATATATCGATAGTGTCAATTTGGCTCCGGTCAAGGTGGTGGTCAATGCCGGTAATGGCTGCGCCGGACCGGTGCTTGATCTGTTGCAACATCAGTTGCCGCTGGAGTTTATCCCCATCAATCACGAGCCTGATGGTACCTTTCCTAACGGGATCCCTAACCCATTGTTAACTGAAAATCGCTCGGCGACGGCTGATGCTGTGATTGCTCATGGTGCCGTGGCAGGAATCGCTTGGGATGGCGATTTTGACCGCTGTTTTCTTTTTGATGAAATGGGTCGTTTTATTGAAGGCTACTATATTGTCGGCCTGTTGGCAGCGGCTTTTTTAGATAAACATGCCGGGGCAAAAATTGTTCACGATCCCCGTTTGGTGTGGAATACGCTGGATGTAGTGCAACGTACCGGGGGCGAGGCGGTGGAGAGTAAATCGGGTCACTCGTTCATCAAGGAGAAGATGCGTCAGGTCGATGCGGTGTATGGCGGCGAGATGAGTGCTCATCACTATTTTAGAGAGTTCTCGTACTGCGATAGCGGCATGATACCGTGGCTGCTGGTGCTGGAACTTATGGCTACCAGTGGTAAATCATTGTCGGTATTGGTCGGGGAGATGATCGAGAATTACCCCTCCAGTGGTGAGATCAACCGTCAGTTGTCAGCGGCATCGGAAGCGATGGTAGCCCTGGAACAGAAATACGGTAGCGATGCGGTGGCTGTCGATCATGTTGATGGTCTTAGCGTGGCGTTTACCGATTGGCGCTTTAATTTGCGTAGCTCCAATACCGAACCGGTGGTGCGCCTGAATGTGGAATCGCGCAGGGATGTTAAATTGATGGAAGAAAAAACAGCGGAAATTTTACACTGGCTTGATCAGTGGCAGGAAAACGCTCAAGGGTAAAATAGCTGCGGGAGTTGAGCTGTAAACTATGTTATTATTTACCGTGATACCGTAATAGCTAGCGCAATATTTGAAACTCCACTAAGGTGATCATGTGACTCGTCCCATCATTCTTGCATCGACCAGCCCCTACCGGCAGCAATTGCTTTGCCAGTTGGGGCTTTCTTTTACTGCAGTTGCTCCCCTTGGTGACGAGTATCTCGACCAGAGTGTTGCGCCGGAATTGCTGGTTAAGCATCTGGCGTTGCAAAAAGCGAGCAGTTTGCGCGATCAATATCAGGATGCGTTGATCATTGGTTCTGACCAAGTGTTTGTCAATCCCCGTGGAACCATCATGGGTAAACCGGGTAATGCATCAGCAGCGCGGTGTCAATTGCAGGCAATGGCCGGGGAAACCCATATTTTTTATACTGGTCTGGCTCTGTTTGATTGTTTTAGTGGGCGCTCACTGATCGAGTATGCCACGTTCTCGGTCACACTGAGGGATTTGACCCCCGAGCAGATTGCTTATTATGTAGAGCAGGAAAACCCCATCGATTGTGCCGGATCCTTTAAAATTGAGGGTTTGGGTGTCAGTTTGATGGAGAAGATGAGCGGGGATGATTATACCAGTTTGATCGGTTTACCGTTGATTCGCTTGACAGTTATGTTGCAGGAGTTTGGTGTCGATGTGTTGTCGCCATCAGTATGTTCTACGTTCAATCACATTTAATATCTCATCATCAATCTCTGGATTTTACCATTATGGAACATGCGAACTTTGTTCATCTTCATCTGCACAGTCAATATAGCCTGCTAGATGGGGCGATTAAAATTCCCGATCTGCTTAATCGGGTTAAGGAATATAAGATGCCCGCCGTTGCGGTGACTGATCATGGCAATATGTTTGGTGCCATGGAATTTTTTACCAAGGCGACGGCAGCAGGCGTGAAGCCGATTCTCGGTTGCGAGGTTTATGTTGCCCCCGGTAGCCGTTTTGAAAAGAAAAATGCCAAAGGTTCTTCCGAGGCGTCGTACCATCTGGTGTTGCTGTGTCAAAACAAGGTTGGTTATCGCAATCTGTGTTATCTGGTTTCAGCGGCCTACCGTGAGGGGTTTTATTACAAGCCGCGCATCGATTGGGAGCTGCTCGAACAATACAACGAAGGTCTCATTGCCATGAGTGCTTGTCTCGGCGGTGAGATTCCCACCCTGATCAATCTTGGTCGTCAGGAAGATGCCGTAAGCCGGGCGCAACAGATGGCGGAGATCTTTGATGACGAGCGTTTTTACCTCGAACTTCAGGAAAATGGTATTCCCAAACAAGCCGTTGCCAACGAGGGCTTGATTCAAATTGGCGGTGATCTGGGGATACCTTTGGTTGCCACCAACGATTGTCATTACCTGACCCGTGAGGAAGCCTATGCCCACGAGGTGTTGTTGTGTATCCAAACGGGTAAAACCATGGATGACGAAAAGCGGATGCGTTTTCCCAACGATGGTTTTTATCTGCGTAGCCCCGATGAGATGGGCGAACTGTTTAAGCATGTTCCCTATGCGCTGGACAACACGGTTCAAATCGCGCAGCGGTGTAACATTGATTTTGATTTCAATACCTACCATTTCCCCCAGTATGAAAAGCCAAAAGACAAAACCCTTGAAGATGTGTTGGAACAGATGGCGTGGGCCGGGCTTGACGAGCGGCTAATAACGATTAAACAGCTTAATCCCGAGTTTGATGACGAGGATAAAAAGATTTATCGGGCGCGATTAGATCGCGAATTGAAAACTATTATTGATATGGATTTCCCCGGTTATTTTATTATTGTTGCCGATTTTATTAACTGGGCTAAAGATCAAGATATACCTGTGGGGGCGGGGCGCGGCAGTGCTGCGGGAAGTCTGGTTGCTTATGCGATGCGCATTACCGATATAGACCCCATCCCATACAATCTACTGTTTGAGCGTTTTCTCAACCCAGAGCGGATATCGATGCCGGATATCGACGTTGATTTCTGCATCTACGGTCGTGAGAAAGTGATCCAATATGTTCAGGAAAAATATGGCAAACCCAATGTTGCCCAAATAATTACTTTTGGCACCTTGGGAGCCAAAGGGGTGATCAAGGATGTGGGGCGGGCGTTGAATATCCCCTACGGCGAAGTGGATAAACTATCGAAATTGGTGCCGGCAGTGCTTAATATCACCCTTGGCGATGCCCTGAAACAGGAACCGCGTATCTCGGATATGGCCAAAGCTGATGTGCGGGTGAAAGAACTGTTGAACGTGGCGCTGTCGTTGGAGGGGTTGACGCGTCATGCTTCTACCCATGCCGCCGGTGTTGTGGTAACACCGGAACCCCTTACCGATTATCTGCCGTTGTATACTGATCAGAAGGAGGGCGGTCAGGTTACTCAGTTCCCTATGAGTTATGTCGAACAGATTGGGTTGGTCAAGTTTGATTTTCTTGGTCTTAAAACCCTGACGGTTATAGATAATGCCCTGCGCTTGATCCATAGCAGCAAAAATCCCGATTTTAATCTTGATGTGATTGCCGTTGACGATGAGTTAACCTATCAGTTGCTTGGTCGTGGCGATACCACCGGGGTCTTTCAGCTTGAGTCTTCGGGGATGAAAGAACTACTGGTTAAATTGAAACCAAACTGTTTTGAAGATATTATCGCCGTGTGTGCTTTGTACCGACCCGGTCCTCTCGGTAGCGGTATGGTGGATAATTTTATTCTGCGTAAGCATGGTCAGCAGGAGATTGTCTACGAATTCCCCCAAATGGAACCGATCCTCAAAGATACCTATGGTGTTATTGTCTATCAGGAGCAGGTTATGTTGCTGGCGCAAGTGCTGGCCAACTATTCTCTTGGTGGCGCAGATTTGTTGCGCCGTGCCATGGGGAAGAAAAAAGTCGAGGAGATGGAAAGGCAGAAGGGGCTGTTTCTTGACGGAGCCAAAGAAAACAAGCTCGATGCTAAAAAAGCTGAAGCGGTTTTTGATTTAATGGCGATGTTTGCTGCTTATGGTTTTAATAAATCACACTCGGCAGCTTATGCGCTGATCGCTTATCATACCGCCTATCTCAAGGCACACTATCCCGTCGAGTTTATGGCTGCCCTGTTGACGGAGGATATGGACAATACCGATAAGGTGATTAAGAATATCGCCGAGGTGCGTACTAGAGGTATCGAGGTGTTGCCTCCCGATATCAATGCATCTATTCGTACCTTTACTGTTCACGAAAATTCGATGCGTTTTGGTTTGGGCGCAGTTAAGGGTGTTGGTGCTGCGGCACTGGAGTCGATCATTAAAGAGCGTGGTGTCGGAACCTATCAATCGTTGCACGATTTTTGTGAGCGGGTTGATATGAGCAAGGTCAACAAAAAGGTAGTGGATGCTTTAATCAAGTGTGGGGCATTTGATTCACTGGGTGGAAAACGCGCCCAGTATATGGCTGTGCTGGAAAATGCTATGGAGATCGGTCAACAGGTACAACGTGAACAGCATATAGGGCAAGATTCGCTGTTCGGTATGGAGGAGATGGTATCTCAGGATGGCAACAGTTATGGTGAATTGCCGGATATTGAAGAGTGGGATGATAAAGTACGCTTGAATTACGAAAAGGAATCCCTTGGTTTTTATATTACCGGGCATCCTTTGGCTCGCCATAGTGAGGAGATTACGCGCTTTGCCACCTGTGATATTGCCGGTCTGGTTGAGCGTAACGATAAAGAAGAGGTGCGTGTGTGCGGTATTGTGGCGGGGATCAAAGAGCTGGTGACTAAAAAAGGTGATCGCATGGCTTTTGTTTCCATGGAAGATTTATCCGGTACTCTTGAATTGGTGGTATTTCCGGAAGTGTTTCAGGCGTCTTCAGAGTATTTGCAGGGTGAAGAGCCGTTGATGGTTTATGGAACCGTTGACGCAACAGGGGAAAACTCTAAGATTCTTGCTACAGAGATTATGCTGCTTAGCGATGTTAAGCAGCGCCAGACACGCAAAATCCATATCCGTTTGACGACTACGGGGTTAACCGATGATCAGTTGCAACTGCTTAAACACACCATGATGCGCTACTCCGGTGCGTGCCGGGTATATTTGCACATGGTCGTGCCGAATCGGAGTGAAACACTCATAGTTGCGGCTAAGGAGCTAAGCGTAGCCGCCAGTGATGATTTTATTGCTGCTGTGGAAAAATTGTTTGGATACAATGTTGTCACATTTGAATGATTGATATACCATGTGGCGTTTTAGTGGCGGAGTAGGCTGTCGAAATAGGTTTGTACCTGTTTTGATTGCGCCATAGTAACAAATTTGTAGCTTTATTATGTAAGGTTTCGTTTAAGAAGCCTTGCCAAAACATAGGAAGCCATGTTTCCTCAAGGGGATGGGAACAGGGGTGATTGATAGGAGAACGTGATGCAAGCTTATCTAGATTTTGAAAAGCCGTTGGTTGAATTAGAGCAGAAAATTCAAGAACTGCGTGGGTATTCAACTGAAAATGTCGATTTTAGTAGTGAACTGCAAAAGTTGGAGTCTAAGGCCGCAAAGCTACGTGAAGAAATATTTTCGAAACTGACTCGCTGGCAACGCACGCAACTGGCTCGCCATCCCGGTCGTCCATTTACCCTCGATTTTATCGACCATGTGTTTACCGATTGGTTTGAGGTGCATGGAGATCGCAATTTTGCCGACGATTCAGCGCTCGTTTGTGGTTTTGCCCGTTTTGATGGGCAGCCTTGTGCGGTGATTGGTCACCAAAAGGGGCGCGATACCAAGGAAAAGGTAGCACGTAATTTTGGTATGCCTAATCCTGAGGGTTATCGTAAAGCTATGCGCATTATGAAAATGGCAGAACAGTTTGATTTGCCAATTTTTACTTTTGTGGATACCCCTGGCGCTTATCCCGGCATTGGCGCTGAGGAGCGCGGTCAGGCCGAAGCGATTGCCCGCAATCTGCGTGAAATGGCTTCCTTAAAAGTTCCTGTTATTGTGACTATAACCGGTGAAGGTGGTTCCGGTGGTGCGTTGGCAGTTGCTGTGGGCAATCGAGTGTTGATGATGCAATATTCGGTGTATGCTGTTATCTCACCTGAGGGTTGTGCTGCTATTTTATGGAATGATGGTGCTAAAGGGCCGCAGGCTGCCGAAGCATTGCGGGCTACATCGGCAGATGTTGCGGAGCTTGGTTGTATTATCGACGACGTGATTGAGGAGCCGATTGGCGGTGCACACAACGATGTCAAACAAACCGGCGAATTTGTGAAAGCCTGTTTGAAAAAGCATTTGGCAGAACTACAACAACTTTCTCCAGAAGAGTTGGTTGAACAGCGTTATCAAAAATTCCGGGCAATGACGGTTATGCAGGAAGATGCTGTGGAGGTATAAAGTCATGTTGTTCGTTCGTTGGGGGTTGGTGTGTTTGGCGCTGCTGTGTAGCGTCAGCTGTTCCACCCTTCCACCTGAACCATCTTCATCTCTTTCCCTGACGGGAGCTAAATTAAAGGGCTGGCAAAAACCTTACAACGTAATGGGTGTTGCCTATACTCCGCTGCTTGCTCACGAGGGTTTTGTCGAGCGGGGGCTTGCCAGTTGGTATGGCATAAAATTTCATGGTCGTAAAACCAGTAATGGCGAGATATACGATATGTACGCCATGACAGCTGCTCATAAAACCTTGCCGCTGGGGGTTTTTGTTCGAGTTGAAAATCAAAATAATGGTCTGGTTGACGTTGTCCGGGTGAATGATCGTGGTCCGTTTGTTGCCGGTCGTATTATTGATCTATCTTATGCTGCGGCAAAAAAATTAGCAGTGGTCGGCCCGGGGACAGCTCCGGTAGTGATTACTGCCTTGGGTTATCGGCACACGGGGGCGGATGGAATGTTACACTACGCCTTACCCGAGTCGATACACAGTGGTCCGTTTGCTGTTCAGGTTGGCGCATTTATTCAGCAGGAAAATGCGTTGCGGTTGCAAGTAACGTTGCAACGTCTGTATGGTCATGCCGATATGCGTGAGGTGCAAGTGCGTGGGCAGCGTTTTTTTCGCGTTCGTGCCGGGCATTATGTTTCGTTAGCTGAGGCAATGATAGGGCAGGAAGCACTGGCTCAATCAGGCTATGGTAGTGGGTTTGTCGTTGCCATCGATTGACATAGAAATAATGTAACTATTCAGCGTGTCCAATTGGAGAGGTGTTAATAGTTTCGAAAGCATTATGCTTGGGTAAAACAAGCGATGATCACGATTGGGTGACATCGCTTGTTTTGTTACGGAAATGGTTTTGTAGAGGCGTTGCATGCAACGTCTCTATGGTGGAGAAGGGCGAATCTATAAATGAAACGTGTTTTTGATTTTTTTGTGTCATTGATGGCGCTGGTTGTTTTCGCTATTCCTTTACTGGTTGTGGCGCTGCTGGTGAAGTTTACCTCTCAAGGTCCGGCGTTGTACTGGTCGGATCGGATCGGGAGGAATAATGCCATTTTCAAAATGCCCAAGTTTCGCACTATGCGTATCGACACCCCTGCGGTGGCGACCCATCTTCTCGGTGATCCAGAACAGTTTCTTACCCCTATTGGTAAAATTTTGCGTAGGTCGAGTCTGGATGAGATTCCACAGCTTTTCAGTATTTTAAAGGGCGATATGAGCATTGTTGGTCCACGTCCGGCACTGTTTAATCAAGATGATCTGGTCAGCTTGCGGACAGAACATGGAATTCATGTTCTCACTCCAGGTCTTACTGGCTGGGCTCAGGTTAATGGGCGTGATGAGCTGCCTATCTCCGTCAAGGTTGAATTTGATGCATATTATTTACAGTACCGATCATTTATTCTGGATATGAAGATTATCGGTAAAACAGTGCATAACGTTGTTACAAGTGAAGGGGTGTCGCATTAATATTAATGCTCATATGAAAAGTTTTCTCGAAAAACGTTTACCGTTAATTATTGTTGCCAATGTGGTGATCATTGTGCTGGCATTGTTGCTGGCATTTGCCGTGCGCTACGATTTTTCCCTTTGTACCCTGACGTTAAAACCGTTCTGGCGTCTATTGCCCGCAGTTATTGTGATTAAATTGCTGCTGTTCTGGCGTTATGGTTTGTTTCGTGGCTGGTGGCGCTACGTGTCGATGACAGATTTGATTACGATCTGCAAAGCCAATATTCTGGCTTCGGCAGGTGTTGTTGGTTACGCTGCTTTTGTCTATCGGCTTGAATCAATCCCACGCAGTGTTCTTCTTTTAGATGGCCTTTTTTGTTTTTTGTTAGTTGCCGGTATTCGTTTTTCAATTCGTGCCTGGCGGGAAAACTTTTATCCGATGGCGGTAAATCGTGGTGGTAGAACCCGCTTGTTAATTATTGGCGCTGGTGATGCCGGTCAGATGATTGCCCGTGAGTTACATTTGAATCGTACCCTTAAAATTGAAGCGGTCGGATTTGTCGATGATGATGGACGGAAACAGGGGGAGATGTTTCACGGTTTGCCGGTGTTGGGACGTTGCGTTGATCTTCCGACTGTGTGTCGTAAAAAACAGGTTTCAGAGGTTGTGATTGCCATACCATCGGCATCTGGTCGTCAGATTCGTGCCATTGTGCAACGGTGTCAGCAGGCGAATGTGCGTTTCAAGACCTTGCCCGGTGTTGGAAGTTTGCTGGATGGATCGGTGTCGGTACAGCAGCTAAAAGAAGTGTCTTTGGACGATTTGTTAGGGCGCGAATCGGTGCGTTTGGATAACCGGGAAATTTCGAATTATCTTCGCGATAAGCGGGTATTGATCACCGGGGCTGGTGGCAGTATCGGTAGTGAGTTATGTCGTCAGATTTCTAAATTTAATCCCGGTCAATTGATTTTATTTGAAAATGCCGAGACACCGTTGTTTTCTATTGAAAAAGAGTTGAGGAATGCTTGTCTTGAGTTGTCAATCTTTCCTATCATAGGTGATATCCGCCACCGGGCACGGGTTGAGGCTATTTTTGATGAATTTATGCCGCAGGTTGTATTTCATGCTGCGGCTTACAAACATGTACCGATGATGGAATTTAATCCGGCTGAGGCTGTTAACAACAATGTTCGCGGTACTCAGGTGATGGCAGAGGTGGCTGATGCTTTTCACGTTGAACATTTTGTTATGGTCTCGACAGATAAGGCGGTTAATCCAACCAATGTAATGGGGGCTAGTAAGCGAGCGGCAGAGAAAATTGTTCAAACGTTAGAGCGTCGCAGTAAAACCTGTTTTGTAACGGTGCGTTTTGGTAATGTTCTCGGTAGTAGTGGCAGTGTGATTCCGACATTTACCGAGCAGATCAAAGCTGGTGGTCCGGTGACGGTAACCCATAGGGAGATTACACGTTATTTCATGACCGTTTCTGAAGCGTCGCAGTTGGTGTTGCAGGCCGGGAGTATGGGGCGTGGCGGCGAAATTTATTTGTTAGATATGGGGGAGCCGGTGAAGATTGTTCACTTGGCTGAGGAGTTGATTCGCTTGTCAGGTAAAATTCCATATGAAGATATTGATATTGAATTTACCGGTTTGCGCCCCGGTGAAAAATTATATGAGGAGTTGCTTCTCGATAGCGAGGGTGTGCGGCCAACCAGACATGAGAAGATCTGTGTTGCGGCTTCTGTTTATGAAGATGCAATTCTATTGCAGGAACAGATTGATTCTTTATTTGCCGCAGCAAGGCGCATGGAATTGACCGAGGTTCTCAATTTATTACAAGTGATTGTTCCTGAATATCATCCTGCAGAACATGAATCAGCGCGTAAGTTGATAAAAGGGACATCGGCAAAGGATTGATGTTATGTATTGTGTACAGATGAGCAAGGTTGTGATACTTGTTCCCCTGTTGATGTTAGTAACATATAAAATGGACTTATTATGATCAAGAGTATGACCGGATACGGTAAGGGGCAATTGGCAGGTAGTGATGCCCAGTATAGCGTTGAAATAAAAACAGTCAATCATCGTTATTCAGACGTAAGTGTCAAAGTGCCGCGTGCGTTGCTGTTTGTTGAACGTGAGATTAAGAAATGGGCTGCTGAACGCCTGACCAGGGGCAAGATTGATGTGTTTATCAGCCGTGAGACGACACAGGAGTTACTACAGACACCGGTGCTTAACGAAGTGTTGGCGGGAGAATATGTGAAACTGTTTACTCAGATGAGTTCTCAGTTTCAATTGTCTGCAGATATACCAGTTTCATTGCTGGTGGCACAGAGGGATGTGATTGTGCTACGTGAAGCCGATATGGATGAAGCGGTAGTACGCGACCATCTCCAGCAGGCAGTGTTATTGGCGATAGATGCGGTGGAGAAGATGCGCCGTCAGGAAGGGGCTGCGTTGCAGGAAGATATGCAGATGCGGTTGGGACTGATGGAGGATATGTTGTCCACCATTGAAATGCGATCACCTCAAGTCGTTGTTGAGTGGCAACAGAAGCTGAAAGGACGCTTGGCACGCTTGCAGGATGATGATGATGATGTTGAGGTAGATCCACAACGGATTGCTCAGGAATTGGCGATTTTTGCTGATCGCTGCGATATTTGTGAAGAGGTGGTTCGTTTTAAAAGCCACTTGGTGCAGTTTCGCCAATTGTTTGAGTCGGATGTGGCTGTTGGTCGGCAGATGGATTTTTTGCTTCAGGAATTGAATCGTGAAACCAATACCATGGGGTCCAAATCTAATGATGCCGAATTGACTACTCAGGTGGTTGCAATTAAAGCTGAGTTAGAAAAAATCCGTGAGCAGGTGCAAAACATTGAATAGTTGTTGGGGTGGGAGTTAAATGCAACGACAAGGTTTATTATACATAATTTCGGCTCCATCCGGAGCCGGTAAGACCACATTGTGTAATGCTATTATTGACTTGCTTCCTCAATTAGGGCAGTCTATATCGTTCACTACTCGGTCAATGCGTGTTGGTGAGGTTGACGGTGTTGATTACCATTTTGTTGCCGTTGAAACGTTTCAAAACATGATTGCTTCGGGGGCGTTTGTCGAGTGGGCGCAGGTACATGGTAATTTTTATGGAACAGCACTAAAAACATTGGAAGATGCACGTGTGGCAGGGCGTGATATTCTGCTAGATATCGATTTTCAGGGTGCGGCTCAGTTGAAAAAAATGGTTGATCATGCGGTGTTTATCTTTATCGCACCGCCAAGTTTTGCTGAGTTGAAACGGCGCTTGCTGGGGCGAGAAACCGATAGTGACGATGTTGTTGCTCAGCGGATTGAAAATGCCCGAAGTGAGATGGTGCAAGCGCGATGGTACGATTATATCATTATCAATGATGATATTGATGATGCTGTGGCAAAGCTAAAAGCAGTGATTAGTGCTGAACGCTGTCGAGGGCGTTTGGTGTTTCCCGTAGTGGAACAGAGTTTGAACATTTGAGGCATATTTTAGGAATCATTAAGTCGAAGGGGTATACCGATGGCACGTGTTACCGTTGAGGATTGTTTAGATGTAATTTCGAATCGTTTTTTGTTGACCATGGTCGCTACTAAGCGGGCAAAGCAATTATATCGTGGTGCATCGCCAATGTTGGAGAATGTTTCCGGTAATAAAAAGGTGGTTCTGGCGTTGCGTGAAATTGCTGCGGGTAAGATTGAGTTTGACGCTCCAGATACACGCACTTCCTAAAATACGATTTTTCTGTTTTCAACAGGCGGCACCTATTGGGTGTCGCCTGTCGTCGTTAAAACCTTTCTCTGTCCCATGGTGAATTCCGTGAACACTCTTGATGAAATACTAGCAGCGGTAACTGTATACTTGCCGGATGTTAATCTGGATTTGATTCGCCGAGCTTATCTGTATAGTGAGCAGGTTCATCAGGGGCAGACTAATCAAGGCGGTGAACCGCTATTTGCTCACCCCGTTGCCGTTACCATGTTGCTTATCCGTTTGAATATGGATGTGACAACTATTGCCGCAGCGCTTGTGCATGATGTGTTGGAAAAAAAATTGGTGACACCTGATGAGCTAAAGGCTGAGCTGGGAGCGCAGGTGTTGTTGTTGGTCGAGGGATTAACCAGAATCAATACAATTGTCTTTCATAAGGGGGGTGGTCAGCAGACGGAAAGTTTTCGTAAAATGCTGTTGGCCATTGCGCGTGATTTTCGCATCATCCTGATAAAGTTGGCAGACCGTTTGCACAATATGCAGATTCTGCATAATTTTACCCAGCAAAAACAGCACCGTATTGCCCGTGAAACCATGGATGTTTACGCACCTTTGGCAAACCGTCTTGGGATCAGTTGGTTGAAGAGCGACCTTGAGGATTTATCGTTTAAGTATTTGCATCCTGATGCCTACACAGATCTTAATCGGCGCGTGACGGGGTTTAAAACCGATGCATGTGATCAGTATGTTCAGCGGGTTCGTGATCAGATTCATGCAAAGTTGGACAGTCAAGGGATTGACGGCGAGGTGTATGGTCGTTCTAAACATCTGTATTCTGTGTATCGAAAAATAGAGCGACAAAATATTGATATTGATCAGATGTATGATCTGATTGCGTTTCGTATCATTGTTGGATCAGTGCGTGAATGTTATGCCATTTTAGGTATTATCCATGAGGAATGGAAGCCAATTGCTTCGCGGTTTAAGGACTTTATCGCTATGCCGAAGGCGAATATGTACCAATCGCTACATACTTCGGTGATTGGTCCCTACGGTAAGCGCATGGAGGTGCAGATCCGTACCACGGAGATGCATCGCATTGCTGAAGAGGGGATCGCCGCCCATTGGATGTATAAAGAGGGTAAGTCGGCAGCGGGAAATGGTGGGGAAGATCACCGTTTTAGCTGGTTGCGCCATATGGTCGAGTGGCAACGGGAGATGAACGCTTCGATCGATGTGATCAGTGAGCCACATGTTGATCTGTTTCCCGAAGAGGTTTATGTTTTTACCCCGCAAGGTCATGTGCGTGAGTTGCCGCAGGGGGCGAGTCCCATAGATTTTGCCTATGCGATTCACGGTGATATTGGCCACCGTTGCGTGGGGGCTAAGGTTAACAATAAACTCGTTTCGTTGAAAACGCAGCTCAATAATGGTGACGTGGTTGAGGTGATGACTTCGCCGCACCAAACTCCGAGTAAAGATTGGCTGAATATTGTTAAGTCGTCGAAGGCACGTAACCGGATTCGGCATTGGGTTAAAACGCAGGAACGCGAGAAGAGTATTGATTTGGCTCATACTATTCTCGATAAAGAGTTGCGTAAGTACGACCGAACATTGAAGAAAATGTTACTTGATCCGATTATGCTTGAGGCGGCGAAGGATCTTGGTTTTAAGGATGTTTCAGAGCTGCTAGCTGGTGTAGGTTACGGTAAATTGTCGGCACGTCAGATAGTGGGTAGAATTCTTCCGGCAGATACCTTGCGCCCGCAGCGTAAGTTGCCGAGTCTTGGTCGGGTGTTGGATAAAATCCGTAAAAAGCCATCCCGCAGTGCCATCAGAATTCAAGGGATCGATGATGTGCTGGTCAGGTTTGCCAAGTGCTGTAATCCATTGCCGGGGGACGATATTGTTGGTTTTATCACCCGGGGACACGGCATTACTATTCATGCGACGGATTGTTCCCATCTGCTAGAAACTGATCCTCAGCGTCGTGTCGAGGTGGAATGGGATTTGAATACACCTGCATCACGTCAGGTGAAGATCAATGTTTATAGTCACGATAAAAAAGGTATTTTAGCTGACATCACTGCGTGTATTGCTAATTGTGAAGCCGAAATTACCAGTGCGCGGGTGCACACTACCAAGGGCACCAAAGGTCTCAATGAATTCGAAATTGAGGTGAAGAATGTCGATCATCTAAAGAAGGTGATGAAGGCGGTAAAGGCGTTGCGGGGGGTTTATCGCGTTGAGCGTTTGCGCGAACGGATGTAGCACTTTTTGCGCGAAAAATTAGTAAAAAATAAAAAGGCGAGAATTGGATATCACAATTCTCGCCTTTTTGGGTTTTCATGCACCTACACGTAGTTTAGCCTTTGGTAACGGCTCCCGAACGAATGCAACGGGTGCAGACCTTCATGGATTTTACCGCACCGTTTTGAATGGCCCGAACCTTTTGTAGGTTAGGATACCAAACTTTACGGGTTTTGTTGTGTGCATGGCTGACGTTGTTGCCGGTTACTGGTTTTTTGCCGCAAATTTCGCATGTTCTGGACATATGTTTATAGACCTCCTGAATATTTAGAACGCTTACAACTAGCATAATCCTTGCCTTGAAGCAAGACAATATGCACCGATCAGACGATTTCGCAGTAGATTCTTGCTAAGTCCGACAGGCTGTTAGGTTTTCTTCGCTAAAAACTTGAATGCCGTGGTGTGACAATAGCGCTGTTGTGACTCCTTTACCGTTAATTTTAAGTGTGCCTTGATAGACGTTGCAAACACCGCATGAAGGACTTCTCTCTTTCAGTAATGCTTGCGTGCATCCGGTTATTAGAGCTATTTTTAAGCTTTGTTGGGCTCCCGATATAAAGTGCTGTGTCAGGATTTGTCCTTCAGTGCTACGCAGTTCACCACACCCTTTTAATGCTGCCTCACCATCACCGCGACTAAACGAACACGCCGAGCGTGGCGTGGGCAGTCCGCCGAGTTGTTCCGGGCATATGGGAATAGGGCGCAGGTTGTGTTGTAGCAGAAATGTTAAAACCGCAGCGCACTCTTTAGTTTGTCCGTCGTAGCGAGTATTTAGTCCTAACAGGCAAGCACTGACCAAGATTGATTTTTTCACTATCAACAATCCAGCGGTGGGTTGATCAGTGTCTGTGACAGATCGTTTTGTTGGCTGTCGATGGTAACCCTGCGTCCTTCAATGCGTAGCGCACCTTGGGCAAACCATTGAATTGCCTGAGGGTAGAGCTTGTGTTCCTGAACCAGAATTCGCGCTGACAGGGTGTTTTCTGTGTCATTATCCAGCACTGGTACTACGGCTTGAGCAATGATTGGTCCGGTGTCAACTCCGCCATCGACAAAGTGAACGGTGCAACCGGCAAAGCGGGCACCATAATCGAGGGCTTTTTGTTGGACATGCAGACCGGGAAATGCCGGCAATAATGCCGGATGGATGTTCATGATTTGTCCGGGAAATGCATCGAGAAAGCGTTGACCGATAATGCGCATGAACCCGGCTAGAACCACGAGTTCCACCTTCTTTTCTTTTAGGGCGGCAACCACCTGAGCGTCAAATTTATCGCGTTGGTCAAACTCACGATGGTTGATGCATTGGGTGCTGATACCTGTGTTTGCAGCTCGTTGCAGAGCACCGGCGTCAGGATTGTTGCTGATGACCGTGACAATATGTCCATTGATGCTGCTATTTTCACAGCCGTCAATGATCGATTGCAGGTTGGTGCCACCACCCGATGCCAACACGCCTATTCGTAGTTTTTCAGCCACGCTAATCTCCTGTTCTCGCACTGTTACACCAATTTAACGCTGGGGGTTTCTTCGACATTTTTGTCGATGGTGCCGATCTCCCATGCTGTTTCATTGAGTCCGGATAGGCGGATCATAATCTCTTCGCATTGTTTGCTCGGTACAATGAGAACCATCCCCAGCCCGTAGTTGAAGGTGCGGTGCATCTCGGTTTCATCAATGTTACCACCTTCGCGCAGGGCGGTAAAGATAGGGGGCTTTTCCCAGCTATCGCCAATAATGGTTGCTTGACAGTGGTGCGGGAGCACACGGGGGACATTTTCTAATAGTCCACCGCCGGTGATGTGAGCCATTCCTTTAATCTCAAAGTCACGAATAAGATTGAGGATGGTTTTTACATATATCCGTGTGGGTGTGAGCAGCTCCATGCCGATCGATTGTTCAAATCCATCAATGGTGTCTGTTGGTTTGAGTCCCATCATTTCAAAAAATACTTTGCGTGCCAGAGAAAATCCGTTGGAATGTAAACCGTTTGAGGCAATACCGATAATCTTGTCACCAACAGTGATGGTTGATCCATCAATAATGTTGTTTTTATCAACGGCTCCGACGGTGAATCCGGCGATATCATATACCCCAGCTGAATAAAATCCCGGCATTTCGGCTGTTTCTCCGCCAACGAGGGCACAACCTGCTTGTTTGCACCCTGCGGCAATCCCTTTAACAACCTCAGTAGCCTTTTCCGGTGTCAACTTGCCGGTGGCCATGTAGTCGAGAAAAAATAACGGTTCAGCACCTTGGACAATAACATCGTTCACACACATGGCAACCAAATCGATCCCCACGGTGTCATGTTTGTCCATCAGGAATGCCAGTTTTAGCTTGGTGCCGACACCATCGGTAGAGGAAACCAAGATTGGCTGTTTATATTTGTCGGCATGGAAGGAGAATAGTCCTCCAAAACCACCTATGTCGGATAATACTTCAGGGCGGGACGTGGATTTTACCAGAGGTTTGATCATGTCGACAAACCGATTCCCAGCATCAATGTCAACGCCCGCATCTTTATAAGTTACTTTTTTTTGATCCAATGTAAACTCCTCGCGCAAAAGTGGCGCCATTAGTAAGTCATGAAATATCAGTTGTCAATGTCAAATTCAATCCCTGTGCACTGTTTATTGCTTAAGTAATCATCACTTTACAGTGGGGGAATGGTAGCATAAAATGTCCGCGTAAGGATCAAGGTTAAGTCTATACTAAATTTGATCGATTGTCAGTCGTCCTGCATGAATAAAAATGGACAATGTGGCATAATATTACACTTTGATTGGTAACTACGTGAGATGACGGTTCATTCCAGGGGCGTTCAAGTCCATCCATGGGCAGTACAACTCCATTGTTGATTGCGTTCATAAAGTTTACGGAACATGGACAAATGAGAGGTTGATCAAAGCGATGAAAAATCTTAAGACGATTGTCTTGCATAATAGTCAGATTGCTCCGGGTTATTACCGGATGATGATTTTAGCTCCAGGTTATCCGCAACAGGCGGCAGCCGGGCAATTTGTTATGCTGCGGATTCAGCCACAGGCGCAACCGTTGCTAAGGCGGCCTTTCGGTGTCTTTAGAACGGGGACATTGCCAGCCGAATGTAGCGAACTGCCCGAGCGAGAGTTTGTCGAACTGGTTTACAAAGTGGTTGGAACTGGAACGACCATGATGTCCACTTTGCAAAGTGGCGATCCCGTCGAATTGCTGGGCCCTCTCGGTGAGGGATTTACCGTCGCAGCTAAAACGACTAACCATCTATTGGTGGGTGGTGGTATTGGTATGGTGCCGTTGTATATGCTGGCACAGCAGTTATGTCAGCGTGGTGATTCGGTGCGTTTGTTGATGGGGGGACGTACTCGGGAGGATGTATTGTGCATCACCGAGTTTGAGCGTCTCGGTGTTGAAACCTATGTGTCCACCGATGATGGTAGCCTCGGTGAAGAGGGCTTGGTGACGGCGGTTTTAGAGCGAAAATTACGCCGTTTTCCTGATGCCAGTGTCTATGCCTGTGGCCCCATGCCGATGTTGGATGCGGTGCGCACCATTTGTCACGCTGCGCAGGTGCCGTTACAGGTGTCGCTGGAAGCACTTATGGCCTGCGGTGTTGGTGCCTGTCTGGGGTGCGTTGTCCCGGGGTGTGAGCATAGCGACGACAAGCCTGATTACCTGTGTACTTGTCGACAGGGGCCCGTCTTTAATGCGGATGCGTTGGCATGGTCGCAAAGGGACGGAGGGGCATCATGATCGATAATCTACCTTCATTGGCTGTTGATTTGGCTGGGTTGAAATTACGCAATCCGGTGATGCCCGCATCGGGAACCTTCGGTTATGCGGCGGAGTTTAGTCCGTATCTGGATCTAAATCAGCTTGGAGCGATTGTCACCAAGGGAATTTCGTTGCATCCCAAGGCGGGGAATCCCACTCCACGCATTGCCGAAACCTCGGCGGGAATGCTCAATGCCATCGGTCTACAGAATGTTGGTATTGACGCCTTTGTGCGTGATAAGGTCCCTTTCTTGGAACAACTGGCAACGCCGGTGATCGTCAATTTTTTTGGCAACACCCTTGAAGAGTATATTCAAGTGGCGCAAAGGCTTGCCGATGTTGAGGTGGTTAACGCCGTTGAGCTGAATATCTCCTGCCCGAATGTTAAACAGGGAGGGATTGTTTTTGGCACCGAGCCGTGTGCTGCCGCACAAGTGGTGTCAGCGGTGCGACGCTGTTTGCAGAAGCCGCTTATTGTCAAATTGACCCCCAACGTGACCGATATTACCGTGGTGGCGCGGGCGGTGGAAGAGGCGGGTGCTGATATCATCTGTTGTATTAATACCCTGACCGGGATGGCGGTGGATATCCGTTCACGTCGGTTACGTCTGGCCAATGGTACCGGTGGATTGTCTGGTCCGGCGATCAAACCGGTGGCGTTGCGTATGGTGCATCAAGTGGTGCAGGCGGTGTCTGTGCCAGTCATCGGCGTTGGTGGTATCATGACCGCTGAAGATGTTTTGGAGTTTTTACTACTTGGAGCGCAAGCGGTGCAGGTGGGGACGGCGAATCTGGTTAATCCCACAGCGATGGCTGATATTGTTGAGGGTATCGCCAGTTTTTGCCGTGAAGAGGGTATCGCCGATATTAATGATTGGATCGGTAGTCTGAACGTTTAAAGGCTTATTTGGTAAATGGAGTTGTACAGCTCCATAACAATAGTTTTCTTTGGTGATTGATGGAACTAATAACAACCCACATAAATGCTGATTTCGATTGCTTGGGTGGCATGGTGGCAGCCAAGTTGTTGTATCCTGATGCGCTGCTGGTTTTTGCCGGTGCTCAGGAGCCAGCATTGCGTGAGTTTTTAAAAACCGCTACTGGCCGCACCATCGCCTTTGGTCGCTGTAAAGATATCGACTTTGATGCGGTAACACGTTTGATCCTTGTTGATGTTAATAGAGCTGAGCGGATTGGGTCTCTTGCGGTTATATTTGATCGTCCCGAAGTAGAACTCCATGTGTACGATCATCATCCACCCCTTAAAACAGGACGTCAGCCGACCCTCGCAGTGGTTGACCGGGTTGGCTCCACCGTTACCGTAATGGTTTCGCAGTTGCAAAAAAAAGCGCTGGTTCCCGATGCTGATCAGGCAACAATGATGATGCTGGGGTTGTATGAGGATACCGGCAATCTGTTGTTTTCCAGCACAACCGAAGCTGACTATGCGGCGGCGGCTTATTTGCTGCGCCATGGAGCCGACCTGAATCAGGTCGCTGATACCTTGACTCGTGAGTTGTCTATTTTACAAGTGAATTTGTTACATCAGCTATTACAGTCATTGCAATTACTGTCGGTTAATGGGGTCGATGTTTATTTAGCTCAGGCAGCTATTGATTGTTATGTGGGTGATATTGCCGTGCTCGCCCACAAAATTCGTGATATGGAAAACATCGATGTGTTGATCGTTGCCGTTCGTTTGGAAGATCGGGTGTTTCTGGTGGGCAGATCACGGATTCCCGACGTTCATGTGGGGAACCTCCTTGCTCACTTTGGCGGTGGTGGACACGCCTCGGCAGCCTCGGCAACGCTGCGTGACAAGACACTAGTTCAGGTGGTAGAGTTGTTGCCTGGTATTCTTGAACAAGAGATTGTTCTCCATAGTCAGGCACGTTATCTCATGTCGGCTCCGGTACGCCGGATTGATGTCAAGCAATCATTGCAACAGGCACGGGAGAAACTGACTCGCTACCATGTGAACGCCCTTGCAGTGGTTGATGATAGTAGCGCAGCCTTGGTGGGTATTGTTTCACGCCAGATTGTTGAACGGGCTGTTCACCATGGATTAGCCGCTGTACGTGTCGGTGAATATATGACCACGGAGTTTGGAGTTGCGGCACCGGATAGTCCCTTGTCGTTGCTGCAAGAATTGGTGGTAGGACAGCACCAGCGCTTTGTTCCAGTTGTTGATAAACAGTGTTTGCTCGGGGTTGTTACACGCACAGATCTTCTCCGGCACACGGTATCTCAAGGGCGTAAGCTTTATCGTGATTCTCGTCAGGTCACGAAAGGGGATGGCTTCAGCTTGAATCGACGCCATGTGGCTAGATTGATCGATACCCGTTTGCCGTTGCGAGTGCGACAAATGCTTAAAAATGTTGCTCAGGTGGCCGATGAAGAGGGGTTGCAGGTTTATGCTGTTGGTGGTTTTGTACGAGATCTGTTGCTGAAGAAACAAAATCTGGATGTAGATATTGTTGTCGAAGGCAATGCCATCGATTTTGCGCATTGTTTTGCCAAAAGCTTTGATTGTCGTGTGCGTAGCCACGAAAAATTTATCACCGCAGTGGTTATCTTTGATGATGGTTTTAAGCTTGATGTGGCTTCAACGCGAACAGAACATTATCTGGAGCCGGGTGCATTACCCATGGTTGAGGAAGCATCGATAAAATTGGATTTGTATCGCCGTGATTTTACCATCAATACCTTGGCACTGTCGTTAAACGAAGCGAGTTTTGGCGAGTTAATGGATCCCTTTGGTGCCCAGAGGGATTTGCATGACAGGGCAATTCGGGTGTTGCATAATCTTAGCTTTGTCGAAGATCCAACCCGGGCATTCCGGGCGGTGCGCTTTGAACAGCGCTTGGGTTTTAAGCTGGGGATGCACACTGAGCGTTTATTGCGTAGCGCTGTGGAGATGGGGTTTCTCGAACGTGTCCGCCCTTTGCGGTTATTTAATGAATTAATGATTATCATGCAGGAGGATGATCCGTTTGCGGCGGTACAGCGCTTAGATGATCTGGGATTGCTACAATTTTTATGTGCGGGATTTGAGGTTGATCCGCAGTTGAAGGAGCAATTTTCTCAGGCCGGTAAGGCGATCAATTGGTACGAATTGCTTTACATCGGTACACCGGTTGAGCATGGGATGGTCTACTTTTTGTGTCTGAGTTCTTCCCTTGATGGGGAGGAGATGCAACAGTTATGTAAGCGGTTGACGATCCCTCAGCGTTGGGAACAATTGTTCGTTGTTGAGCGGGAGCGGTTTGCTGCAGCGTATCATACTCTGGAGCGGCATCATCATCGCTTGGAACAGATGCCAGCTAGTCGCTTGTATCATTTGTTACAGGGAGCAAGTGTTGAAAGTCTACTGTTTTTTATGGCCAGAACCCCTCACGAAACGGTACGATCAGCCATTTCTTATTATGTGACTCGGCTGCAAGGAGTTAAGACGCATCTTGATGGTGACGACCTATTTCATCTCGGTGTTGAACGTGGCCCGGTGATGGGGCAGATGTTGGGACAGTTACTCGATGCCCGTCTTGAGGGAGTTATAATAACGCGACAGGATGAAGAATGTTTTGTTGGCAGGTTGCTTGGAAGTTGATAATGCTTATTTTTTGTAACTATTCAGCGTGATGGGGATAGCGTACCCAACTACAGAGGTGCTGAACAGTTACCAATTTTTTTTATGAAAGTATAGCGAGTTATATGGAACATTTGTTGGTTAAAATTTCGATTATGTTGGTTCCTGCCTTGCTGGCGATAACGGTGCATGAGGTTGCCCATGGTTATGCGGCCGACCGTCTTGGCGATCCGACTGCGCGTCTTTTAGGTCGATTAACCCTGAACCCACTACGCCACCTTGATCCCGTTGGTGCGTTAGCTTTATTGTTTTTCGGTTTTGGCTGGGCGCGTCCGGTTCCGGTGAATTTTTCCAATTTACGTAATCCGAAAAGAAGTATGCTGTGGGTGGCGCTTGCAGGTCCCGGTGCGAACTTATGTCTGGCTATTTTATCTGCTGTAGTGTTACAGGCACTAGGTTTTATAGAATCGGTGCTACCGATGAATATATCTTTGGTGACCAAGCCTATTGCTCTTATGGCGGCCTTTAGTTTGTATATCAATATTATTTTAGCGGTATTCAATTTAGTGCCCATTCCCCCCCTCGATGGTGGACGAATTCTTTCATCACTATTGCCAGCACGTCAGGCCGCCTTGCTGGCGCATATTGAGCCGTTTGGTTTTATGCTTGTTATTGCTTTGGTGTTTTTTACCGATATTTGGCAGTTGGTACTTGGCCCGATCATTTTCTTCCTGGTTTCTTTGTTGGCGGATCAGCAGATTGTTGTGGTGAATGATGTGGTTCGGTTTCTTTTTAGTCACTGATGATGGTGCCCTAAAAAAAGTCACTTGAAATGGATTTTTAACGCTCATGGATCAGTTGCAACGAATACAAAAATTAATTGCCAGAGCGGGGCTAACATCGCGTCGTCAGGCTGAGGTATGGATATCGCAAGGACGTGTTACCCTGAATAATGCCTTGGCTAAACTAGGTGATAAAGCCGACTTGACGGTGGATCGGGTGTGTGTCGATGGCAAACCGCTGCCCGGGGCACAAAAAAAACAATATCTTATGCTAAATAAGCCGCTGGGCTACGTTACCACTCTCAACGATCCACAGGGGCGACCGACTATCCTGCATTTCTTGACTGACATTCGTGAGCGATTGTTTCCCGTAGGTCGGTTGGACTTGAATACTGAGGGTTTATTGTTGCTGACCAATGATGGTGATTTGTCGCAGCGTTTAATCCATCCAAGCCATAAGGTTCCTAAAACTTATCAGGTTAAAATCAGTGGACATTTGTCGAAATCTGCCCAAATTGCAATGGAACAGGGGGTTGTCCTCGATGATGGAATTACCGCTCCGGCGAAGATAGATAATGTTCATTTTTCAAATAAAAACACCTGGTTTGAGCTGACTATTACCGAGGGGCGTAATCGTCAGGTGCGGCGGATGTGCAGTGTTGTCGGTTTTAGTGTGAGTGCATTGAAGCGTGTGCGTATGGCCAATATTGAGTTGGGAAATTTGTCTTCGGGGAAAACCAGACCATTGCGTCCACCGGAAATTGATATCCTGAAGAATCTTATTTCTTAACAGGTTGTCAAAGCTATCGGGGGATGACGTTCTGGTTGTGTGTTTTTTGTTAATTAGAGTGTTGAACTTGGTTAGGATTTGTCGATAGGCAATTTGTTTTCCGGTGGTTTTTCCTGTTGGAATTCAATATATTATGCGCTTGACCTTGAGAATGAACTGTTTTAGCATTAGGTTTTATTTTTAAGCTGTTCCGTTGTTTGGTGGTGTGGCAACTGCCTACTTAGTTTTAATTATAAAGTTAGAGGTTTTCTGTGGCAAAAAAAGACAAAATACTAGCAGCAGCGCAAAAATATCTGCAAAAAAACAATCTTGCCCGTGCGATCAAGGAATATCTTAAGGTTGTAGAGATGGATGCCAAAGATGTTCGTAGTCGGAAAAAACTAGCTGAATTATATAGTCGTACCGGTAATATTGAAGATGCTCTGACTCATTATGCGATTGTCGCAACTTATTATGCTGATAATACCTTTTTTTTAAAGGCTATTGCTGTATATAAGCTGATGCAGAAACTGGCACCGGAGCATTTAGCTTATACCCTCAAGCTTGCTCAACTCAATGAACAGCAGGGGTTGGTGGGTAATGCGTTATCAGAATATAGAACTCTCCTGCTCGGCTATGAAGCAAGCGAAAAGAATGAAGATGTAGCAAAAACCCTTAATCGAATGCGTGAGCTTGATCCGGAAAATATATCTATCGGCGTGCGTATGGCTGAATTCTATGCTCGTGTTGGTGACAAGGGAGCAGCGCAGAAAGAGTTTATTGCGGTTGAGCAGAAACTCTCCCAGTTGGGTAATTATAAGCAACTGCAGAAACTGTATGAGCATTTTATGGCTGTATGGCCCGATGATGTTGCTACCAAAATGGGCTATGGTCGAGTTATGATTGATTATGGTGAGCCATTGGGAGGGGTGCAATACCTTATCAAGCTCCAGCGTCAATATCCGAAAGAGTCACAAGTTCTTTTTATGCTGTCGCGAGGATTTCGTAAGTGCTCAGAGTTTAAACGTGAGTTAGAATGTCTTGAACGACTCATTGGCTGGGAAGCAGAGAACCTTGAGTATCAACGTGCCATATATCGGGCGGCGCTGGATGCAGACGAGCCGGCTAAGGCTTTTGAATATTTAGAAAAAGGCAAAGAGTCCTTTTTTGCTGCAGAGCAAGTTGCTGATTTAAAACCGTTCTATGAAAGCGTACGTGATTTGCTGCCGGAGAAACGCGAGGTGTTGACCTCGCTGCACGATATTTATGAACAATTAGGTGAAGGGGAAAAACTGTTTGACGTTCTCTCTTCTGACCTTGGCGGTGAGACGGAATCATCGGGAACAAGTTTTGATGTTGATACTTTTGACGTTGCTGGTGGTTCGGATTCAAATGCCGATGACATCGCCTTTGAGGAACTTGAATTCGACACTGAGGCTCAGACTACGGTAAATGATTCCTCTGACGATATTTCCTTTGATGATATCTCTTTTGATATCGTTTCAGATGATTCACTTGCGGTTGACAATGATGCGTTTGATTTAAACGATAATAATACTACCAGTGCTTCCGTTGATATTTCCACCGATTTAGAGGAGGCGGATTTTTATCTGCAACAAGGATTAATAGAAGAAGCGCAGCAGGTGTGTGATCGTCTTAAGGAAACCAACCCCGAGCATGCCGGTGTTTTAGCATTGCTAAAACAGATAGAGCAGCGCAATAAAGAAGAAGGTTCTTCATCCTCAACGATGGACACTGCGGCTGATATAGCGACTAGTGTTGAATTTGATGATGGTGGGTCAACGCAAGGGATGACGTTAGATCTGGATCTGAGTGGGCGAGATTCAAGTATGAATGAGTCAGGTTCTGCCGATAACTTTGATTTTCTTGGCAGTGATGGTGATATTGATTCAAATTTTGCTGATCTTCACATTGATGGCCATGGAGAAACTGGTCATGGCCTTGCAGATTCACAGCGAGGCGTTGTTACCGTGATTACCGATGACGACACCGAGTCGGCGTATAACCTCGGCATTGCGTATAAAGAGATGGGGCTGATAGATGATGCCATTGCTGAGTTCGATAAAGCCATGAAGAGTCCCGCGCGTAAGCTCGATAGCCTGTCCCTGAAAGCAGCGTGCTATATTGTTCAGCAAAAATTTGATGCTGCCGAGGAGGTGTTAACGATCGGGTTAAGTGATAGTTTGTTATCGAGTCAAGATCAAATTTACCTCTATTATGAAACCGGGTTGCTGTACGAAGTGTGGGATCGTCCTGCTGACGCACTTTCGAGTTATCAAGTGGTGGCAGATAGCGATTCTAATTTTCGAGATATTAATGTTAAAATTGCAGAATTAAAAGAACTGGTGGGTGACGGTGGCGCTGTTGAGGCCAACCGTGTTTCATATCTTTGATTTGTAACATGCGAGTCCAGTCATGTTTGATGGGATTTCTGGAATGGATTATACCGAACATTTTGGTTTAGAGCGTGAAGCCTTCTCTAATGCGCCGGATGCACGCTTTTATTTTGATAGCGAACAGCATAGTCAGGCGTTGGTTCGCTTTATGCGTGTTGTCGATTCGAATAAGGGGATGGCAGTGCTGGTCGGTGGAATTGGCTCCGGAAAGACTACACTTGCCCGCCGCCTATTGGATACTTTGTCGGTTGACCTATATGAATCATCATTGTTGGTTATGGTTCACTCGGGGATTACCCCCGAGTGGATCCTTACCCGGATTGCAACGCAATTGGGAGTGGTAAATCCGGCAGCAGATCGCTTGAGCGTTTTGAAGCAATTGTATGAACGCCTTTTAGAGATAGATCAGGAAGGTCGTCGGGCTGTGGTTCTGATCGATGAAGCACAAATGCTGCAGACGCGTGCTTTGATGGAAGAGTTTCGTGGATTATTGAATCTTGAAATTCCCGGTAAAAAATTATTGAATCTTATCTTTTTTGGTTTGCCGGAAGTGGAAGATTGTTTACGCTTGGATGAGCCGTTAGCTCAGCGAGTAGCGTTACGCTATTATCTTCACCCCCTCGACGAAAAATCTACGATCGCATATATCAAGCACCGATTAAAGGTTGCCGGTGCTAAAAACATGCTATTTCTCGGGTCTGCGGTTCAGATGATCTATCGTTATTCAGGTGGTATTCCGCGCTTGATCAATACCTTATGCGATAATTGTTTGTTCGAAGCGTTTACGCAGAAACTATCAGCAGTGAACCCGGAGATTGTTCAAGTGGTTGCTAATGATCTTGGTCTTGTTGAATTGGAGCATATTGGCAAGAAGGAAGGTGTCGATCAGCACCTGGGTAAGATCGAAGCATTGTTGGCAAAAATGGAACAGAAACGGTAGTATTTTTTACTTAAGAGAAGAGTTTTGATGAGGCCGGCTTTGCCGGCCATTTTTGTCACTACCAGATATTTCAGAGCTTAAAAGTGAATAGTAAACTAATGGCACTAAAAATTGAAATATTACCGGAAAAATTGTGCAATCAGATAGCTGCTGGCGAAGTTGTTGAGCGGCCATCATCGGTTGTTAAGGAGCTGATCGAAAATTCACTTGATGCCGGGGCGGATCATATTGTTGTCGAAGTTGATCGTGGGGGCAAAAAACGGATCGTCGTGGCTGATAATGGTAGTGGGATGGGGCGAGATGATATATTTCTGTGTTTTGAGCGTCATGCTACCAGTAAAATTCGCAGTGAGGAGGATTTATTTCATCTACACTACCATGGTTTTCGTGGTGAAGCCTTACCCTCGATAGCTGCAGTCTCTCGGTTGACGGTAACCAGTCGCAGCGGGGATGATGCGACTGGGATGCGTCTGGTAATCTTCGGTGGGAAAATTAACCACACCGAAGAGGTGGGTACTCCCTGTGGAACAACCTTTGAGGTGCGTGACCTCTTTTTTAATATTCCCGCCAGACGCAAGTTTTTGCGCCGGGATGAAACCGAATTCGGCCATATCTCAGAGATTGTTACCCGGCTGGCGTTGGCTCATCCGGCGGTTCATTTTAAATTGCACCACAATGGTCGGACTATTTTGGATTTGTATCGTCAGAGCACTAGCCTCGATCGTATTGCGATGGTTCTGGGGCGGTCTGTCGTGGCTGATTTGTTGGAAATCAATGTCGCTACCGATCCGTTAAGCCTAACTGGCTATCTCGCTCGTCCAACGGTGAATCGCTCGACAACAACGGGTATTTATAGTTTTGTTAATGGTCGCTTTGTAAAGGATCGTGTGTTACATCACGCAATTATGGACGGCTACAGGCAATTGCTGATGAAGGGGCGCTATCCCGTCTGTGTGTTGTTTTTAGAATTGGATTCGCAGCAGGTGGACGTGAATGTTCATCCGACAAAGCATGAGGTGCGCTTCCGTGATCAGCGGGATGTTCATCATTTTGTCAGCCAGTCGGTTCGTGAAGTATTGCGCAATTCTACCGGAGAGCTGCAACCGCACAGGGAATCATTGTTGCCATCATCGGCAACCATATCAGCTTCAACGAGTCTGGTCTCGTTGCCCGTAACTGAGTCAGGGCAGCCAGTGCAATACTCGCAGGTTAATGAGATTGTTTCTGCGTATCCGCCCTCACAATCTAATGTAGTGGCACGTGGGGAGAATTTGGTGTTATCCGTTGAAGAGCGGGGGTATTTCGCATCGTTAACCATTATTGGGCAGTATCATCGCAGTTATATCCTTTGCGAAGATGGGGATGATTTGATCCTTATTGATCAACATGCCGCACATGAAAGAATCGGTTTTGAACGCTTTAAACATCAATACAACTCTGGGAGTATTGAGACTCAGGAGTTGCTATTCCCCGAGATTGTTGAATTAAGTGTACGTGAAGACACGGAATTGCGCGAGCAGCTTGAAGCACTGAAGCGACTCGGTTTTGGATTGGATCCTTTTGGTGGCACCAGTTGGGCCATAAAAGCGATTCCGACGTTTTTATTGGAAAATGATGCAAAAACAATGGTCTGCGACGTGTTGATGGAATTGAGCAGTGTCGGTGTTAGCACCTTGTCGCAGGATGCTTTTGATGCGGTATTAATCAAGATGGCATGTCATGGTATGATTCGTGCTAATCAGAGACTAGGTATGGTTGAGATGAAAGCGTTACTGCAACAGTTGGATGAGGTAGATTTTAATAAACATTGTCCTCATGGTCGGCCAATTATGCAACGGCTAACGATAGGTGATGTAGAAAAAATGTTTCGGCGAGTATGATGGAGAGTACACAAATTCCACTACTGGTGATTGGTGGTCCAACGGGTTCGGGGAAAACCGATTTTGCCATGAAACTCGCTGAACATTATCCGATTGAGGTGCTCTCTGCCGATTCTCGACAAGTATATCGTCAAATGGATATTGGCACGGCCAAGGTAACATCTCAAGAGCAAGACCGTGTCAAACACCATCTGATCGATGTGGTTGACCCGGATGAAGATTTTAGTGTGGCTGATTTTACCCGCTTGGCACATGTAGCGGTGAGTGATATTGTGCGACGAAATAAAATTCCTGTTGTTGTCGGCGGTACAGGGTTGTATGTCCGTGCCTTGACGCAGGGGCTACTTGATGGTCCCGCTGAAAATTCTGAATTGCGCTCGACATTGCTGAAGGATGAAAAACAGCAGGCGGGTATTCTTCATCGACGCTTGATGGATGTTGACTTTTTTTTGGCACAGACGTTACATCCAAAGGATCTCACTCGCATTGTTCGCGGTTTGGAGGTCTATGTCGCAACGGGGGTTCCATTGTCGCAATTACAGCGCCAGCATGGTTTTAAGGAACAACCGTATCAATTGCTGAATTTTGCCGTTTCTGTGCCGCGACCGGTTCTTTATGAACGAATAAATCGCCGGGTCGAATTGATGATTGAGGCGGGGTTGCTTCAAGAAGTGCAACAACTGCTTGCCAATGGTTATAGCCCTAATTTGAAATCGATGCGCACCATTGGTTATCGTCAATGTGTTGCTCATTTGCGTGATGGCTTATCGTTAGATGATGTGATAAGCGGGATACAGCAGGATTCGCGACGCTATGCCAAGCGACAAATGACATGGCTAAGAAGGGATGATTCTATAATTTGGGTTGATTACAATAAAGAGTTTGGTAGTATTTTGGAATGGATTGATAAATTTTATGTAACTGCTCAGCACCTATCAAGTTGGGTGCTCATTACGCTGATTAGTTGCAATTTTATTTAAATGAAGAGTGAAGGAGTGATTAGTTATGGCAAAAACACCATTTAATATTCAAGATCAATATCTTAATCAAGCACGTAAGGAACGGGTCAAAATTAACGTTGTTATGATGTCCGGTGAGCAGCTTCAGGGCTACATTAAGTCGTTTGATAACTTTTGTGTTTTGATCGAAAGTGGTAGTGATTTTTTATTGTATAAACATGCTATTTCAACCATAACATCTGCTGATGGTACGTTTAAGCTGCATGGTGGACGTGATTAGCGATCTTTTTGCGAGATTACCTTTTTAGGTCAAAATATATGCTCGAAATTGAATCAGTTCTACCCGGGAGTATTGCCGAAGAACTTGATATTGAAGGTGGAGACTATTTGCTGTCTATTAATAGTGCGCCGATTTCAGATCAAATCGATTATCAATTGTGCTCACAGGGTGAATCGTTTCTTATTGAGGTGAAGAGAAAAAATGGTGAATTGTGGGAACTTGATTTTGAGCGCGACGAGGATGATCCCTTAGGTCTTGAATTTGAATATCCTCAGCCGCGCCAGTGCTCAAATAATTGTCAATTCTGTTTTGTCCGTCAATTGCCTACCGGGTTGCGTAAGAGTCTTTATGTTCGTGACGATGACTATCGTTTTTCCTATCTTTATGGTGCTTATATAAGTTTGACTAATCTTTCAGAGCAGGATATAGAGCGGATACTTGAGCTGAAATTGTCCCCATTATATGTGTCGGTTCATGCGACAGATGTCGAAAAACGCAGTGAGTTGCTCGGACGTTCACTTCCCCCGGTGTTGCCGATATTGAAGCGATTGATCGCCGGTGGGGTTCAGCTCCATACCCAGATTGTGTTATGCCCACAGCGTAACGATGAAGAGTGTCTGCGGCAAAGTGTTTATGATTTGGCACAGTTATACCCGGGAGTGATATCGTTGGCTGTGGTGCCCGTCGGCCTAACCGGGCATCGGCACAACCTTCCGCAGCTACGTGTCTTTAGCGCCGATGAAGCTAGGGCTGTGATTGCGCAGATTCATGGTTTTCAAAGCAATTGTCTGCTAAAATATAGAACGCACTTTGTTTTTGCTGCGGATGAACTGTATTTGCAGGCTGATATTGAATTTCCGGCGTTGGAGAGTTATGAAGGTCTGGCGTTGCTGGAAAATGGTGTCGGATTGGTGCCATTATTTCGCTGCGATAGCGATGAAGTGCTACAGGAGGCTGGCGATTATACCGGTGTGGCAGCAACATTGATAACCGGGGTTTCGTCCAGTGTAGAAATAACCCGATTTGTTGAGCGGTTTAACCGGCAAACCGGTGCGCAGTTGCGGGTGCAGGTGATCCATAACCATTTTTTTGGTGGTGACGTGACCGTAACCGGGCTGTTGGCTGGGTGTGATATTGTGACACAACTGCTTGATGTTGATCTTGCCCCGGTGCTTATTGTTCCCGATGTTGTGTGTCGTGAGGGCGATGAAGTGTTGCTGGATGATATGAGCCTCGAACAGATTGCCGATAGTTTGAATGTAGAGGTGGCGAAAGTTCCTGCGACAGCGTGGGGGATTTTGGAATTTGTCGAATGTATGGCGATGATGTGAAAAAGGTAGTAATTGCTCAACGTGCCCAACCTGAAGAGGTGCTGAGCGACACCAAAAGGGACAATAATGGAATCTGCGCAACAAGTGATCGAACAAGCGATATCTTCTTTGGATCGAGGTGAGTATTCTCAGGTGGTTCAACAGTTGAGTCCGGCGTATCAACGTTACTCGGATAACGATGAAATTCTGGTTCTTCTGGCGGAGGCTTTGACTGGATCCAACCGCTCAAAACAGGCTCTAGAGTTGTTGTCACGACGCGGGGAAGATTCTCAGGTCTCTGCCGATGTTTTGTTTGCTTTGGGGGATGAATATTTTGCCGGGAATAACCAACCGCAGGCGCTGATTTGTTATCGGCGCTTACTGGAGTTCCCTGAGGCGTGTGCTGAAGCGTGGGTTCGTATAGGGCTGATATCGTTGGCAGAGGATGATATTTCGCAGGCGAAGAGTTGCTTCCAGAAGGCGCTGGGTGTTGATCCTGAGACCCTTAGTGCGATGAACTCGTTAGGAGACCTATGTCTTGATGAGGAAGATTTTTCTGAGGCGCAAAACTGGTATAAACGTGCTCTGGAAATTGATGCGGAAGATTCTGAGGCATGGAGCAACTTGGCTGAGCTTTATTACGCCGAAGGCGATGTTGATAATGCACAAAAATGTGCCCGGCAAGCGCTCAAGTTTGATCAGCAGTTTGCTCCCGCTTGGTTAATGTTAGGCTATGTTGCCCTTGACAGTGATGATGAAGATCAGGCTCGGCGCTGTTTAAAGCAATTTTTGAGTTTGGAATATAGCGCAGCCGCAACGGATATCATTGTTGAGGTGAAGGCGGTGTTGAGCGCATTGAAAGGTTCTTAGCCCCATGACATCCGGTGAAGCTAGTTTTGCAGACTGGGAAGCATTGTGTCAGCGATGTGGTCAATGTTGTTACGAAAAAGTGGACTATCGCGGCAAAATTTATATCACTAATATCCCCTGTGAGTACCTTGATCCGGTGAAAAAACAGTGTTTGGTCTATCGCGAGCGCTGTTTGCGCAAGGAGGGTTGCGTCGTTTTGACACCTGAAATTGTTGCTATGGGGGTGTTGCCAATGGGCTGTGCCTATGTACGCCACGTTAAGAACTATTCTGCCCCATTAGATTGGGAAGACTTCCCTGTAAGTGTTCGTGGTTCGTTAGGGCAATGAATTATTTTCACCGTTTATGTTCCTTTTGTTGCTATTTTATTAGCGGTTTGGCATAATTATTTTCTTCCTTTGTTTATTGTTTTGAGCAGTGAAAGAGAGAGCCTATGTCAAACAGGGTACGTAGATATCTGGGTCTGTTTATTCTGGGGCTTTTCCTCGTCTGTGTAGTGTTGGTTGTTTTGGCTAACGTGCTGGTCACGCCCGAACGTATACGCAATACGTTTGTTCCTGTTGTTGAAAAATATCTTGAATGTAAAGTGAATCTTGAACGTGTTGATATCAGCCTGTTTACCAGCGCTACTCTAACCCGTTTAGAACTATTAAATCGCGACGACCACAGCTTATTATTGGCTGCAGATAAGGTTGTCTTGCGCTATCAATTATGGCCTTTGTTGACCCGGAGGATCGTTATTGATGAGATTCGGCTGGAACATCCTCGTGTTAATGTCGAGCGTTATAGCGATGGTAGTTTCAATTTACAGAATCTGTTTGAGCAAAAAAGTGGTATGGCAACAGATCCTGTCTCTTCAGCCACGGCACAGAAAAATGATGTAAACATATTGATCTCCAAACTGTATATCAATCGTGGAGAGTTGTTGTTTAAGGATTATAAATTTAATACGGTACCCCATCGTTATAAATTGACCGATTTTGATCTTTATTTGACCGATTTTTCATTTCAAAACGATTTCTCTTTCAAATTGTGGGGTAAGGTGAACAGCGCTCCTATCGATGCTGAAGGAAGCATCAACATCAAGCATGAGCGTTATGATCTGGATCTGGTTGTAGAACAGATGGATATGGCTCAATTTCAACCATATTATCGTACGGTATTAAACGGTTGTTTAGATCGATTAAAGTTTGGCATTGATGGTCATTTCTGGGGAACGTTCGCAAAGCCTAACTCTGTTGGTGTAATCCAGTTGCATCATCTCGATCTGACGTCAAAGTATTTTTCTCGCTATCCCCTGCGGGCTGATGAGATTCTTATTGACTACAACATAGCTTTTGATCACCGGCGTGGCGATGTTGATATTAAGGATTTTCAGATCAATTACGATGGTGTTAAGGTTAAGCTTGATGGTCATGTTTGCCGTAATAAATCTAATTCAGATATCGATGTGCACGTTTTTTTGCCTAATTGGTCATTGCGTACCGTCCTTGCCGAATTACCGCCCGCGTTGGTTCGTCCGGTTTCCGGATATGACCTAGCTGGAAGCGTAGATATTCAAATGGTGCTGCGTGGCAACACCGGCGAGGTTAAGCAGCTAATCCGGGAGGCAACAATCTCTCTTGATGCTGTTCAAGGCAGTGTTGGTGAACTTCGTCCTTCGGTGACAGGAGTTATTGCCATAAACGGCAAAGCACTTACTTGCGACGGGTTGAACATTGTAATAGGTGACAATACGCTACAACTAGAACTCTCTAGTGCCAATCTGTGGGCAAAGCGTCCCATGATACAAGCTGGGCTACGGGCAAAACAGTTTGATTCCAGCTTACTTTCGAGTCGAATACAGCTCAGGCAAGATGACGCTCCCCATGGTGGTTTGCTGTCGGTAGATTCTACATTTCGTGAGGCTATCGAACCAGGTCCAGTTGATTTGCCGATCGATATTCGCGGTGATATTATTATTGATCATGCAAGCTTTCAGCAGTTTGATGTTGCTGGGTTGCGCACCAATTTTGAAATTCGTAATAACCTTTTAGAGTATGACCACTTAACTGCGCAGATAGCTAATGGTGTTGTTGATGCGAGTGGGCTTGTTGATTTAAGCCGTCAAGGATTCGCATACGCCGGACGTGTTGCGGCTCGCAATATTAATCTCGAACTGCTTGTGCAACAGCTAGATACCGATTATGTTAAAACGCTTTCGGGAATGATGAATGCGACGGTTGATTATAGCGGTGCCGGGACGCAAAAATTGCGCATTCAACAAAATTTATCCGCTACCGGTATGTTTACTATTGATCATGGCAAAATGGCCGGAACAGCCTTGATAAAGCAACTTGCGGCGGTGTTGCAAACATCTGAATTCGATGTATTCCGTTTTGATCAGGCAAAGGGACGGTTTTCATTGGAAACAGGTGGACACCTGGATTACACTGCTGAGTTTGTCGGCAGTCGCTCCAGACTCTATCCGGTTGGTTATTGGTTGTTTGATGGCTCTTTATTGGCTGATCTTGATGTTTATTTATCCCCGGAGGTGGTTGCCAGGCTTGAAGGCAAATCAACAGTGATTTCATATTTGCAGAATGAGCAAGGTTGGGGACTTTTGCCCCTTAAGGTCGCGGGAACAATAGATTCTCCTGCAATTACTATTAATTTTACCAAGGTGGGGCAAACGGCGGTTGGTCATGGCGGCGAAAAGCTCAAAGAGAGATTGAAGGAAAAACTTGGTGATGAGGCTGGAACAGTTTTATCCAATTCCGGAGTTGAATTGATAGAATCTGCTATTCAGGGATTGTTGGGTCAGTAGTGTTTGAAGATGCTATTATATAGGATTGGTGTGTTATGCCTGATAAACGGAGAAAAGTGCGAATTCGCAGGCGGGTAAGGACAATGTATGGTTCCGAGATCCCTTCAAAGGTTGGGTTTACTTCCGATATTTCCGAGTCGGGAATTTGTATCAAATCTTTTATGGTCTATAACCCCGGCGATATCTTATTGATTGAAATTGAAACATCTGATGGTCAATTTATTCGCTTTGAGGGGCGGGTTCATTGGTCGCGACGGGTTCCGCCAAACCTGTTACGCAAGGTTAAGCATGCTGGCATGGGGGTGAAAATTGTTAATTTTATCAATGGTCAGGATCTATATTTAAATATGTGTCGAGAAAGACAGAAGTAAGCAGTTATTGTAGATTTAACGTAAGTTGTATTTCTTCCCTCCTTGATTGTAGTTCCTACTTATGTCAGCTTTTAAAGAACGTTTGGATAAATTATTGGTTGCTCGCGGTTTTTGTGCGTCACGTGAGCGGGCGCAGGCGATGATTATGGCGGGGAAAGTGCTTGTTGCAGAGCGTGTTATTGATAAATCGGGCACTAAAATAGATTATGAGTCCGAAATCCGTTTGCGCGGTGAGGATATCCCTTATGTTTCACGCGGTGGTGTTAAGTTGGCGGGCGGGTTAAAGGATTTTTCCCTCAGCGTTGTTGGACGAGTGGCCATTGATGTGGGAGCTTCGACAGGTGGGTTTACCGATTGTTTACTCCAGCAGGGGGTGAAAAAGGTCTATGCGGTTGATGTTGGTTATGGCCAGCTTGCTTGGAAATTGCGCGAGGATAAACGGGTTGTTAATCTTGAGCGCATAAATATTCGTGCGTTAACCGTTGATCAATTGCCCGAACGCCCTGATCTCGCTGTGATTGATGCTTCATTTATTTCGTTGGAGAAGGTCTTGCCGCCAACCCTGTCTTTGCTGCAAGAAACTGCCGACATTGTCGCCTTGATTAAACCGCAGTTTGAAGTGGGTAAGGGGAAGGTTGGTAAAGGTGGGGTTGTTCGTGATCCCGATCTTCATGCAGAGGTGATTGAAAAAATAAAAATTATTGCAATTGAGTTGGGTTGTCTGGTGCAGGCTGTAACCGCTAGTCCAGTTTTGGGGCCGAAAGGTAATCGGGAATTTCTCATCCACCTTTCTCGCTAGTAGGCTGTTAAATTATAGGGATTACGTGCCTAATACGTTGAATAGCAACTATAAATAAGAAGGAGGGCGAGAGCAATGGTGAAAAACTTGGCGAATGACTGTCTTTTTTGTAAAATCGCCAGTGGCGAGATCCTCGCTGATAAGGTGTATGAGGACGATCAGGTGGTGGTGTTTAAGGATATTGATCCACAGGCTCCGGTGCATCTGTTGATTATCCCACGCAAACATATTGCCAGCATCAATGATATGGTTTCTGAAGATAGCGCTTTGATCGGGCATATACATTTGATTGCCGTTCACATAGCCAAGAAATTCCAGATTGGAGAAACTGGGTTTCGTCTGGTCAATAATTGTAATGATGATGGCGGTCAGGTTGTAGATCATCTCCATTACCATCTGTTGGGTGGTCGAAAAATGGACTGGCCTCCGGGTTAGCGTGGATTATATTCGAGATTCTGGTCGTTTTTCTGTGTGTTAAGGAACTGAATAATGACAGCTGAAAAATATGAAGGCGAAATGCAGAAATTGATGATCGAGATCTCCGAGCTTTTGGTCACTTACCATGGTGGTGGTCTTTCGGATGAGGCTCTGGAGCATGGCATCATTAAGCTAAATGCTGCATTTAAGTTGGCTAAATCCTCCCATGCGACACAGGTACGAAAATCGGGCGAACCTTATCTGTTTCATCCGTTGCGTGTTTCTCATCTGGCGGCGAGACACTGGATGGGGTTTTCATCGATCATTGCTGCTTTGCTGCACGATGTTGTTGAAGATACTCCGGTGACCATTGAAGAGGTGGAGGAAGAGTTTGGTGTCGAGGTTGCCCTGTTGGTCAAAGGATTGACCAAAGTTGAGAATGCCGAACTTAGCCGCAACGTGTTGAAAGAGGAGACCTATCGTAATCAGATTCTGATGGCTATCAAGGATATCAGGGTGTTGTGTTTAAAATTGTGGGATAGAATCGACAATTTGCGCACCATTGATGCTCTTAAGCCAAAAAAACAGGCATTAATTGCCGAAGAAACCCGCAAGATTTATATCCCATTAGCACGTCATCTTGGTATGGGGCAGGTGGCAGATGAATTAGAAGCACTTGCTCTGGCGGTTCTTTATCCACGCCGGGCATCCCGTTATCGGCGAGTATTAGCCGGCATAAGCAAACGCTCGGAACCTGTTTTAAAGCAGATTCGCTCAGAGATTGTGACCGAGTGCAAGCGTCGCCATCTTAACGTGGTGTTGAATGATACCTGGCGTTCTTTTTCCCTAAAAGGGACACAGCGAATTACCCGTGGAGTCAGTGCGCTGTACACCCTCGATCTTCTTGTCGATTCTACTATGGATGCTTATATGATGTTGGGGCGGTTGCACCATTTGTACCGACCTATTACCGGCAAACTTCGGGATCATTTGAACGAACCATCTCCATACGGTTATCAGGCGATCAAGACGACGATTCAAGCCGGTGAATATCGACTACGAATTAGAATTACTACCCGTAAATTGGATCGATTCAATCAGGCGGGAGTGTTGGCACCGGGATTTGAGTTTCGCAAACAAAATTTCGACGATTTAATGCGCAGTCTGCTAGATGGCGAATCGGTTTTTGATACTGATCGATTGCGATTGGCGTCGGCGACGATTCATGTTTATACCCCTACCGGTGACACACATATGTTGCCAGAGGGCAGCAGCGCATTGGATTTTGCCTTTGAAATTCATGAAGAATTGGGATTGCACGCTTTTCGGGCACGAATCAATGGTCAGACGCGTTTACTCAAGTCAACGCTCATGGATGGTGATCAGGTAAAAATTGAGACTAGTGATAAATTGTCGGTGCTGCCCAAATGGTTGGATTGGGCGATTACTCCAAAGGCGCGTAATAGCATCCGCCGCCGATTACGCACGATTGTCAGGGAAAATCAAAAAAATGGATCGTAGGATTTTATTAGTTGTTATTTGTGCCACTGTATTGATTACGCTATTTAGTGGTGTTGTTTGGAGTGCCCGGCAAGCGACAGTTTTTGTGTATCATCGCTTTGGCGATGGACGGTATTCTTCGACCAATATTGATTTGCATATTTTTGAACAACAATTGGCATATCTCAAGCTGAACAACTATACGGTGTTACCTGTTGGTGACATCGTTCAGCGTTTAAGTGAAGGAATTGCGTTGCCCGATCGTTGTGTGGCATTAACAGTTGATGATGGTTACACGACGTTTTTAACCGGAGCGATGCCGCTGTTGCGACAATATGGTTTTCCGGTTACGTTGTTTGTTAGTACCGATGCGGTGGGTGGGGGAAGTTATCTTAATTGGGAACAATTGCGGCAATTGCAACAGGAGGGGGTTGAAATTGGCAATCATTCTGCGTCTCATCCCTATTTTGTCAGTGATGAGGTGAATAAACCTGAACGGTGGCTTGCTGAATCGATTGCCGACATAGAAAAAGCACAGCAAGCGTTTGCGCAACATCTGGGTTGTCGACCCACCCTGTTCGCTTACCCGTATGGCGAATATTCCCCGGCAATGGAAATATTAATTGAAAATCTCGGTTTTGCTGCAGCTTTTGCGCAACAATCTGGTGTTATTAGCGCCGTTCGGTCATTTTACAGCTTGCCACGTTTCCCCATGGGAGGAGCGTTTGCTACATTGCAGGGTTTTAAAAGTAAACTGACTATGCGACCCATGCCAATCGTTGTACATCGTTCGACCAGTCCGATAGTCGGCGCTCACGATCCACCAGAATTGATATTTTCTCTGGATAATAATACCGATATTGCGATGAGTAGCTTACGCTGCTATGTACAGGGGCAGGATTCTGTAGCCGTTGAAGCTGATGGAGAGGGAAACTATAGAGTCGTAGCCGGTGCGCCGCTATCGGGTCGGCGCAATAAGTATACCCTCACCGCACAAAGCCGTGATGGGCGATTCTGGTACTGGTTTAGCCATCCGTGGATTCATCCGTGATGGGGCTTTTTTGTTAAGGGGATTGCGTGCCCATCACGCTCCCGTAGTAACGCTGCGATGAAACAATGTTTTGTTGTCGCATTGATTTTCAGTTGGTGATGGGGTAGATTTACGGCTGCACAATGTTGAGGCTTGAATGTGGAACGTTGGAGGGTGCTATGTCGGATGAATTAAAACCGTTACGGGAAAAAATAGATGCTGTTGATGGGCAGATTTTATCTCTTCTTAATGAGCGAGCGCGGGTGGTCATTGAGGTCGGCAAGAGTAAAAAGGATAATAAAAAAACGTTTTATGTACCCAGCCGGGAACAGGCTATTTACGAACGTCTG
Organism: Thermodesulfobacteriota bacterium; assembly: GCA_034722515.1. Lineage (GTDB taxonomy): Bacteria > Desulfobacterota > Desulfuromonadia > Desulfuromonadales > Desulfuromonadaceae > Desulfuromonas. The sequence continues at coordinate 44,065 of JAYEOA010000052.1, forward strand.
AGGAATAACAGTAGCGGCCCTTTTCCTGTTGATGCTATTCAGCGCGTGTTTCGCGAGATTATTTCAGCTTCACTTTCTCTGGAACAGCCGATGAAAGTAGCTTTTCTTGGTCCTCAGGCAACCTTTACCCATGTGGCGGCGATGCAGCAGTTTGGTTTGTCTGCTCTGTTAGTTCCTCAAAAAAGTATCCCGGCCGTGTTTGAAGAGGTGGATCGAGGTCGCGCCCAATACGGGGTTGTCCCGGTTGAAAACTCCAATGAGGGGGTGGTTACTCATACTCTCGATATGTTTATGGAGTCAGAATTGACGATTAATGCAGAAATTTTTCAGGAGATTTCCCACGATTTGCTATCTATTTCTGCGCGTATGGTCGATATTGAGCGTATTTATTCCCATCCGCAAGCGTTGGCACAGTGTCGCAATTGGTTAGAAGAAAATTTGCCCGATGTACCATTAATCGATGTTGCCAGTACCGCCGCCGCTGCGCAATTAGCTGCCGGGGATCGCAATGCTGCCGCTATCGCCAGCGCTATGGCGGGGGCACAGTACGATCTGCGTCAAGTGAAGGCTAATATCGCTGATAATTCAAGTAATTTTACTCGATTTTTGGTGATTAGCAGGCAGTTTCCCGAACCGGGTGAGCGGGATAAGACCAGCATCATGTTTTGTATTAAAGATGAGCCGGGAATTTTATTGCGTATGCTGGAACCATTTAGTAAGCGCGGCATAAACCTGTCTAAAATAGAAAGTCGTCCCTTAAAAAAACGGGCATGGGAGTATATTTTCTTTCTTGATGTTGAGGGACACATCGAAAACGATAATGTCCATGATGCAGTTGAGGAGCTTGCCAACTATTGCCAATTTATTAAAGTATTGGGTTCATACCCAAAGACTATTTGAGCCTGTGATATGTGTGGTGTGATCCTGAAAAAACTTGCGATTGTTGGTGTTGGCTTGATCGGTGGTTCATTGGCTCTGGCGTTGAAAAAGGCAGGAGTCGTTCGCACGGTTTCGGGGTGGGACGCCGATGGTGAAAATCTTAAATTGGCCGGTCAATTAGGTGTTGTCGATGTGGTAGCCGATTGCGTGGCAGAGGCTGTAAAGGATGCCGACCTCGTTGTTCTGGCTGTTCCGGTTGGTAGTATGTTGCTTGCCGCACAGGCTGTGCTGCCACATATGCAAGCAGGTGCGGTGCTTAGCGATACCGGCAGTGTCAAGCAGAGCGTTGTTGAAGAGGTAGAATCCCTGGCGCAACAGGCGGGAGTTTATTTTGTCGGTGGTCATCCCATCTCGGGAACTGAACGTAGCGGCGCCGGAGCAGCTTTTGCGCAATTGTATCGGGGCAAGCGTTGTATCCTCACGCCCACATCGGTTACCGATGCCCGGGCGTTAGCGCTGGTAGAACAGGTGTGGCAAGCGGCAGGTAGTGTTGTGGTCATGATGGATGTTGTTAAGCATGATCGAATTCTAGCCGCAATTAGTCATCTGCCACATATGATCGCCTATTCCCTGGTTAATTCCGTTAGTTCTTATGATCGTTATTCTGAAAATATTCTCGACTTCTCGGCGGGCGGATTTCGTGATTTTACCCGAATCGCCTCGTCTGATCCAGTTATGTGGCGTGATATTGCCCTGAGTAATCGTGAATCACTCCTGGAGATGATCACCCAGTTTGAACAGTTTTTAGCTGAATTAAAACAAGATATAGCCAGCTGTGATGAGGCTCGGCTATTTGAGTTTTTTCATCGTTCCAAGATCAGTCGAGATGCTATTTTGCCACCGCCACAAAAGGATCATTAAATGACGATGCAGACGCAAAGCATAACCGCTAGTCAAGGGCTGCGGGGGGAGATCACTGTTCCCGGAGATAAATCGATTTCACATCGTTCCATTATGTTTGGTTCCCTTGCACAGGGGAAAACCCATGTATGTGGTTTTTTACAGGGTGAAGATAACCTTTCCACCTTGAATGCATTTCAGGCGATGGGGGTAAGCATTGATCAACATGAAAATGGTGAACTAACGATTCATGGCTGTGGCTTGCACGGCTTGCAGGAACCTGATGATGTGTTGGATTGTGGCAACTCAGGTACAACGATCCGTTTGATGTCGGGATTGTTGGCCGGGCAAGAGTTTTTTTCTGTGCTGACGGGTGATCAGTATTTACGTAAACGCCCCATGGGACGGGTGGTTAATCCCCTGGCCCAAATGGGAGCGCAAATATGGGGTCGTGAGCAGGGGCAGTGCGCTCCGCTGGCGATTCATGGTCAACGCCTGAGCGCTATAGATTACACCTCGCCTGTGGCTAGTGCTCAGGTGAAATCAGCCATTATGCTGGCTGGTTTGTATGCCGACGGCGTGACCACTGTTAATGAACCTCATTTGTCCCGTGATCACTCTGAGCGTATGCTGCGTCACTTTGGTGTTGATGTGATCTCATTTTCCGGTGGGGCATCCATTGCCGGTGGACAGGGGTTGATTGCGCGAGATCTCACGGTTCCCGGTGATATTTCATCGGCGGCTTTTTTTATGGTTGCCGCATTAGTTGTACCGGGATCCGAGTTGTTGATTCGCAATGTGGGGATCAATCCCAGTCGGTCAGGGATTATTGACATCCTGCAGGCGATGAACGGATCGCTGGAGTTGCTGGAGATGCGTGAGATGGCTGGCGAGCCCGTTGCTGATGTGCTGGTGAAGAGCAGTGATCTCAGGGGCATTGATATCGGTGGTGAATTGATACCCCGTGCTATTGACGAGCTTCCTGTTGTCAGCATTGCTGCTGCTTGCGCCGCGGGAACTACACGTATTCGTGACGCACATGAGTTACGCGTTAAGGAGACGGATCGAATTGCGGCTATGGCCGAGGTGCTGCAGGTGTTGGGTGTTCAAGTTAAAATCCATGAAGATGGGATGACCATTGATGGTTGCGAACAACTATCCGGTGGCAGGGTGAACTCATGTGGTGATCATCGTATTGCTATGAGTTCTGCCATTGCTGCATTACGTGCCAATCGGTCTGTTACTATTGACGATACCTTGTGTACTGCCACATCTTTTCCCAATTTTTGGGAGCTGATTGAGCAACTTCGACACTAATTTTTTACGAGACTGTTATTTAATTTTATGCAAAAAAAAATTATTATTGCCATTGATGGTCCTTGCAGTGCGGGCAAAAGTACCATCAGCCGTCTTTTGTCTGAGCGCTTGAATTATATCAATATTGATACCGGAGCCATGTATCGAGCGGTGGCGTTAGCCATTCGTCGTGCCGGTGTTGATCTTGAGGATAGTGCGACTATTGCGAAGTTGTGTTGCCAGTTGGATATTCATTTTAAGCGCAGTGAAGATGTCGTTTATGGGGAAACAGTGTGGCTCGGAGATGAGGATATCTCGGAACTGATCCGTACTCCCGAGATGAGTTTACTGACATCAAAAGCCGCTGCCTGTGCTGAGGTTCGTTCATGTTTGCTCGATTTACAGCGTGAAATGGGAGCAGATGGCGGTGTGGTTCTCGAAGGTCGCGATATTGGTAGCGTGGTATTTCCCGATGCACAAGTGAAGTTTTATTTGCGTGCCAGTGCGCAGGCGCGTGGGAAACGGCGCTATGAAGAGCTGAAGTTGAATGGGGAGGATGTTACCCTGGAGCAGACCATTGCCGAGGTTGAACAACGTGATACTGCTGACAGTGGTCGTGAACATGCACCATTGATGCAAGCTGCTGATGCTGTGGTGATCGATTCTACGTTGATGTCTATTGAGCAGGTTCTTGACAAGATGTTGGCGGTGGTCAATGAACGACTTGATGGCTGTGCTGTTTAATAGGATTGATAGATGAATATTGTTCTCGCAAAAAGTGCCGGTTTTTGTTTTGGAGTGAAGCGTGCAGTTAATATGGCTTTTAAGGCCGCCGAGAACTCGGAGCATATTTGTTCGCTTGGCCCGCTGATTCATTCACCACAGATGGTGAAAAAATTGGAAAACGAAGGGGTGCGGGTGGTTAATTCAGTTACTGATATGAGCGATGAAACAGTTATTATTCGTTCTCATGGTATCACTCGCAGCGAAGAAGAAACATTGATTAAACAGCAATCAACTGTGGTTGACGCAACTTGTCCATTCGTAAAAAAAGCACAACAGTATGCAGCACTCCTTGGAAATGGTGGCTATGCCGTTGTTATTGTCGGCGAACAGGAGCATCCGGAAGTGCAGGGGATTGTTTCATATGCTGGCGATGCCCAGACCTGGGTCGTTGCCGATGTCGAGGAGGCTGCTAATATTCGGGCACAGGGTAAAATTGGTCTGGTAGCTCAGACAACACAGTCGTTTGAGAATTTTAGCGAAATAGCTGTTATGTTACTGAAAAAAAGTAAAGAGCTGCGGGTGTTCAATACGATCTGTGATGCCACTGTTGTTCGTCAGGATGAGGCACGGACGATTGCCGGTCAGGTAGAGTTGATGTTAGTGATCGGCGGGCGCAATAGTGCCAATACAACCAGATTGGCTCAAATTTGTGCTGAGATTCAACCTAAAACGCATCATATAGAAACTCGCAGTGACATTGATCATGATTGGGTTACCGGGGTATCTGCTATTGGAATTACCGCCGGTGCTTCAACTCCTGAGTGGATTGTGTGCGAAGTGATGGAAAAACTGCATGAAATTGCAAAATAATTATTTGTTTTTTTTTGCGTGTGTGCTAGGTTCTGCTCCACAGCCAGCGTGGACTGTGAGCGTCTTAAGTGAGAGACGTAAATTCTTAGGGGGTATTTGGGTTAATGTCTGAAAACAATGAAACAAGTAACACTGATGAGCTCGACGTGATGGATGAAGAACTAGATTTGATGAATGATGAGTTCGGTGGCGAGTTTGACGAAGATTTAGGTGAAGAAAGCTTTGCAGAGATGTTTGAAAACAGCGTACAAGGAAACTTGGCTGTTGGAGACGTTGTCGAAGGGACCGTCGTTCAGGTCAATCCTGATTCGGTAATTGTCGATGTTGGCTATAAGTCGGAAGGCGTTATTCCGCTGGCAGAATTCGCTGTAGATGGCACACCTGCTGTACTGAATGTTGGTGATAAAATTGATGTTCTGTTCGAGCGTGCAGAAAACGAAAGTGGTCTGATCGGGCTTTCTAAAGAAAAAGCAGATCGTCAGAAAGTCTGGAATGCGTTGGAGGAGGATGCGGTTGTTGAAGGTCGTATCGTTTCACGCATTAAGGGTGGACTTTCCGTTGATATCGGTGTAAATGCGTTTTTACCTGGTTCGCAGGTTGACTTGCGACCGGTACGTAATCTTGACAAGCTTATTGGTGAAACCTTTGAGTTTAAGATTATTAAGATGAATAAACGTCGTGGTAACATTGTCTTATCCCGTCGTGTATTGCTTGAGAACGAGCGTGAAAGTCAACGTGCTGAAACACTGAAAACGCTGGAAGAGAATCAGATTATTGAAGGTGTAGTTAAAAACTTGACCGATTACGGTGCCTTTATCGATCTTGGTGGTATTGATGGTCTGTTGCATATAACTGATATGTCATGGGGGCGTGTTTCACACCCTTCAGATATTTTAGCTGTTGGTGATAACATCAGCGTTAAGGTACTCAAGTTTGATCGCGAAAAAGAGCGTGTCAGCTTAGGTCTGAAACAAATCACTCCCGATCCTTGGTTGAGTGTCCAAGATAAATATCCAGTTAAGGATCGTGTTACCGGTAAAGTTGTTAGTTTGACCGATTATGGTGCCTTTATCGAACTTGAAGAGGGTGTCGAAGGTTTGATTCATGTTTCAGAGATGAGCTGGATCAAACGTATTAAGCATCCGAACAAGATTCTTTCCATCGGTGACGAAGTAGAAACCGTTGTATTGGCGATGGATACAGATAATCGGCGTATTTCTCTGGGGCTGAAGCAGATTGAGCCTAACCCTTGGGACGTTATTGGCGACAAGTTCCCGGCTGGAACAATTATCGAAGGTCAAGTGAAGAACATCACTGACTTTGGTATCTTTGTCGGTGTTGATGAAGGTATTGACGGTTTGGTGCATATCTCTGATCTGTCATGGACTAAGCGGGTTAAGCATCCTTCTGAATTGTATAAAAAGGGTGATCTGGTTAAGGCTGTTGTGCTTAACATTGACCGTGATAACGAGCGCTTCTCCCTTGGCGTTAAGCAATTAAGCCAAGATCCTTGGAAAATTATCCCTGAGCAATACGCACCGGGTACCATCATTCGCGGTAAGGTAACATCCGTAACTGAGTTCGGTATTTTCCTCGAAGTTGAGGAAGGTATTGAAGGCTTGATCCATGTGTCAGAAATCAGCAAGGAAAAGGTCGATTCTCCAAAAGATTTTGCTAAGGTTAACGATGAGCTCGAAGCTGTTGTTCTCCATGTTGATACCAATGAGCACAAGATTGCTCTGTCGATCAAGCACTTGTCTGATCGTAAAGAGAAGGCAGAAGTAGATGCCTTTATGGGTGCTCAAAAGAAGGCAACATCCAGCTTGGGTGATCTACTTCAAGGTGCATTTAATAATAAAGACTAAATAGTGTTTTATTCTCTTAAGCCCCTGTTGCATTTGTAGCAGGGGCTTTTTTGTCAGGTTTGTGATGAAAAAACGATCATTTGTAATAGCTTCTGTAGTGCTGCTGGTTATTTTTGCTATTTTTGCATGTTTAGTAGCATTCCCACCTTTTTTTAAGGGTGCTGGTAAACCATTTTCCATTGGTAAAAAGGTAGGTGTTATCGAGATCCTCGGTGCCATTACCAAGTCACGAACAATAATCGAAGATTTACATAAATTTTGTGAAGATGGTTCGATTAAAGCAATTGTTTTACGTATCGATTCTCCGGGTGGCGGCGTTGGACCATCACAGGAGATCCATGCCGAAGTGATTAAAGCGGCTCAGCAAAAACCGGTTATTGTTTCAATGGGGTCTGTTGCCGCATCAGGAGGTTATTATATTGCGGCACCGGCAAATAAAATTTTTGCTAACCCGGGGACTATTACCGGAAGTCTTGGTGTCATAATGAAATTCACTAATGTTTTACACTTGATGGATAAAATTGGGCTTAAAACAAGTGTAGTTAAAAGTGGTATTCATAAAGATATTGGTTCGTCGGTGCGAGAAATGACTCAGAAAGAAAAGGCTTTATTACAGGGCTTGATTGACGATGTCCATTCACAATTTGTTGAAGCGGTGAGTGTGGATAGAAAAATTGCCGAAGATCAGGTGCGAAAACTAGCTGATGGGCGTATTTTTACCGGTCGGCAAGCGTTGAAGTACGGATTGTTGGATGAATTGGGTGGTTTGCAAGCCGCTATTGATGAAGCAGGGCGGCAGGGTGGTATTGTTGGTAAACCCAAGGTTGTTTACCCCGCCGAGCCATCCGTAAATATAATTGATTATTTTATTGGCAAAACGGTGTCACAGGTACGCCAGCAACTAACCTACGATCAAGCTGTGGGTTTGCAGTTATTGTGGTCGCCAGCCATCTAATTTATATTCGAGACCATCAAAGGTATTTAAATATGACAAAAAGTCAGTTGATTGAAAAGCTAATCGATGCTGGGTCAGAACTGAACAAAAAAGAGTCAGAACTGATTGTTAACACTATTTTTGACAGCTTGAGCAGTGCGTTGGTTCGAGGTGATAGGGTTGAAATTCGTGGTTTTGGTTCATTTTCGATCCGTGAGCGCGATGCTCGCCAAGCCCGCAACCCAAAGAGTGGTAATTTGATTGATATACCATCAAAGAAAACCCCCTTTTTTAAAACTGGTAAGCAATTGCGTGAACGCGTAGATGCCTGCTAGGTCTCTTGATAAAGGGGACTTTTTTCGTTTTAGTCATCTTATGTAGTTTTTTCGAGATCTTCGGATGATGGAAATTAATAAACAAAGAAAACGTGTTATCCGGCTTGAGTTGTCGGTTGCTGGTGATCGATTGGATCAGGAACTTAGCGATCATTGTCCTGAGTTGTCGCGCACATTAAGCCGTAAGCTTATCGATGTTGGCGGTGTTCACCTTAATGGTCGGCGGGTGCGAAAATGTAGTTTGTCGACTAAAGCTGGTGACAATGTTGAGATTTTTATCGATGGTTTTCCATTAAAGCATTACCGTATTCGTGAACAGGATGTTATTTTACAAGATGATTATATTATTGTTATAAATAAACCGCCACTTATTGAATCACAACCAACACCTGCCCGATATAAGGGGACTCTCTACGAAGCGTTATTATTGTGGTTACAAAACCCATATCGTCCGCACCATAAGCCGACCATTGGAATGGTGCAACGACTTGATCGTGATACATCAGGAGTGATGATTTTTTCGAGCCATTGTCGATCCCACAAGGCGTTGACTGCCTCATTTACTCAACGTGAAGCTAAGAAAAAATATCTTGCTTTGATCAGTGGACATTTGCTGCACAGTGATGGAGAGTTTTCGTCTACCCTTGCTCGAAATAGAGCGACAAACAAAATGAAGTCCGTTGAAAAAGGGGGGAAGCTGGCGATAACCCGTTTTCGGTGCATTCATCAATTTGAGACTTGTACCTTGGTAGAAGTTGATATCCCTACTGGACGTATGCACCAAATTCGAGTTCATTTTTCTGAAGCAGGGCATCCTCTTGTAGGAGATGTACGTTATGGCTATTTGCCTAGTACTGTTGGCGCTCCAGTTCACCGTACAATGTTACATTCATGGACGCTGGAATGTAGCCACCCCGTTACCAAAAAAACGCTATGTGTTAGCGCTCCCGTCGCATACGATTTTCAACAGCTTCTTACTTTTCTAGGAGGTTGTCCGATAATAGGAGGCGTAGCGAGAAATCGGCTGGACGAGGGCAGTTTTTCGCAGATTTGAGAGTGAATAGCTCCGCTATTTGTCGAAAATATGCGGAAAAATGAACCGTTCAGACGGTTTCGCAGTAGTCTTTTCTGTTGTTGGACAGCCTCCTAGGATGGCATGGAAATGTTGACTTATCCTCAAATTGATGCAGTTGCGCTGCAAATTGGTCCGTTGGCGGTACGCTGGTATGGTTTAATGTACCTTGCAGGTTTCGTCTGCGCTTATGGTTTAATTATTAAGCTCAGCAAAAAAAGTCAGCTAAATCTTGGTTCTGACCTTATTGCCGATTTGCTGTTCTCCTGCGTTCTTGGTGTAGTTATAGGTGGACGCCTCGGTTATTCACTATTTTATAATGCTGCCTATTATCTACACCATCCTGTCGAAATTCTCTATATATGGCAGGGGGGGATGAGCTTTCATGGTGGGTTGCTTGGGGTGATTGTGGCAGCAGCATGGTTTTGCCATAAACGGGCGTTGCCCATGGGTAAAATCGCCGATATATTAGTGATTTCATCGTGCTGTGGTTTGTTTTTTGGTCGCATTGGTAATTTTATTAATGGTGAACTGTGGGGAAGAGTAACTGACGTCCCATGGGCAATGGTATTTCCTGGAGCCGGACCATATCCACGCCATCCAAGTCAGCTCTATGAGGCATTGCTTGAAGGTCCAATATTGTTATTGATGTTGTTGTTGCTTAATCGCTGTCACCTTAAACCGTGGTCACTTTTTTGTTCATTTATTACCGGCTACGCTTTGTTGCGCTTTTTGGTCGAATTTGTGCGTCAACCAGACGTGCAACTTGGTGTTTTGACGACAGGTATGACCATGGGGCAAATGCTATCTTTACCGATGATGGTTGTCGGAATTGTCGGGATAGTGGTGTTGAATCGTAAAGGATGCTGTGATGAATAATATCAAGGCTGTGGTGTTTGATTGTGATGGGGTGATGTTTGACAGCCAACAGGCCAATATCGCATTTTATAATCGGGTTCTCGATTATTTTGGTGAACCTGCGGTGACGCCATCTCAATCAGAACGAGTACACCTTTGCCACACAGCGTCCAGTCCTCAGGTATTTGCAGGGTTGCTCGGCTCAGCGCGAGTCGAGGCTGCGTTGGACTTTTCACAACAGCTTGGTTACGAACAGTTTATCCCCCAACTACAGGCGGAGCCGGGTCTTTTCGACGCTCTAGCACAACTTTCTGCACACTTTTCACTTGCTGTTGCCACCAATAGAGGTAGTAGTATGGCAAAAATTTTGGATTTTTTTGATATGGATGGTTCTTTTCATCACGTACTTACCTATCTCGATGTTGCTAGAGCAAAACCTTGTCCCGATATGCTTTACGCCGTTGCAGAACGATTGCATCTTGCCCCTGATCAAATGATGTTTGTCGGTGATTCAGAATTCGACAGGCGTGCGGCTAAAAGTGCAGGGTGCCATTTTGTGTCGTATAAATGGGATGGCGGATTGCGCATTGACCATCACAGCCAATTAGCGCAATTGTTGCAATTGTAACTCACAATAAGAATCGTGGCAGAGCTGTCTTTTAGCAGTTTCATCAACACGTTTCGAGAATTTAACCTCCCTGGTAAATTAGTTACAAATGTTTATTCATCTCGAGGACGTGACCGTGTTCGCACGGCGTGTAGGTGACGCTGTCCATGAGGGTATGAATTAAGAAAACACCTCTACCGTGATCCTCTTCCGGGTCGGGCTGTAGTGTATTCGTTTCGCTGATATCAAACCCCTGTCCTTGATCATAAACTTTAATACATAGATTATTTTCCGAGACATTGATGGTGATATGCACTTGCTTGTTTGGATCATTCCTGTTGGCATGCTGAATGGCATTGGTCATTGCCTCGGTTAGTACTAGATTGATATGATAGGCTAGTTCGTCACGATCGTCAGTGTAGTTTTTTAAGGTTAGGGCGATATTTTCACCGATCTTGCCAATAAGACCGAGATAGCGTGTCTGATTTGGGACTTTTATGTCCATATCGAGCTGGTTTTTCATGTCTCAACCTCCTCTGACAGGATAGGCGAAAATTGCCTTAACATCTTGAGATCTCTTTGGTGCTAAAAACTGGCTAATGCTTCCTCGGTAGCCGGGAAAATTTCAAAAACACGGTGGAGTCTGGTTAGCTCAAACATCGATTTGACCTGAGTTTGCAGTCCACACAGCTTTAAGCCGCCATCACGTGAACTGGCATTTTTAAAACCGGAAACCAGTGCTCCAAGCCCGGATGAATCGATAAAACGAACAGGTGAAAGGTCGATGATGATATTCACCTTACCTTCTTCAAACAGGTTTAATAATTGTACTTTTAACTCATTGCTATTGTGTGCATCTAGTCGCTCTTCTTGTATCGTTAACGCGACAATTTTTCCGTGCTCTTCCATTGAAACGATCATGTAAAATTCTCCTTATGGGTTTATGGTGTTATCGATTTTTAAGACTACAATGGTGACATCATCATTGAAGTGGCGGCGTCCCTGAAACATTCGCGCAAGACTCATAGTGTTGTCGATAATTTCTTGAGCGCTTAAATCTGCGTTTTCCAGAATAGCACTTTTTAACTGCTCCATGCCAAACATCTCTTCAAGATTATTTTCTGCTTCAATAATTCCGTCGGTGTATAGCATTAGTAGATCACCGGTATTTAGCGGACAGTGACGCTGCTCAAAGGTGACATCATTTATAATTCCGAGGATGAGTCCCTCGGTGTCTAGCTCTTCGAACGTTTTACTTCCTTTACGTAGTATTAGTGGATGATTATGACCAGCATTGGCATAGGATATTTGTTGCTTATCTGAATTGTACTGTAGGTAAAACATGGTGATAAATAATTCTGCCTTGGTGAGGTCATCATGCATAAAGCGATTTAATACATCAAGTATAGCCTGTGATGACGGAAGTTGTTGCGCCCTAGCTTGAATGAAGGTTCGCGCTTCTGCCATCAATAGTGCTGCGCCAATATTGTGACCGGAAACATCGGCAATAACGATATCAAGATTTGGCGGTTGCACAATAAAGTCATAGTAGTCACCACCAACTTGCTTGGCAGGAACACAAATTGCGGCAATATCGACTCCGGGCAGTTGCGGCATTTTGTCGGGGAGTAAACCTAGCTGAATTGATTCAGCGATGCGAAGTTCTTTCTCATGTTCACTTGCTTTAATCAATTGGGCGGTTTGGTTGGCATTGCGCCAGGCGATACCGATTTGTGCCGCCAGGTTTTTATATAACTCGATAAATTCATCGGTATAAATCCCTTTTGCGTAGCGGGAATATGAGGAGAGTACGCCGATCGGTTGTCCTTCCACAGTGATGGGAGCGTGGGCAAATGATTTGATCCCCTCGCGACGAATAATTTCCATGGACAGCGGTTTGTCGATACAGTCAGAATCGTTAGCGAGTATCACTTTATTGAGAACGTAGGTGGTGCCGATGCAGGTTTCTTCATTGATTTCACGATTCGCATGCGAAAGAAATTCTGTGTCTATTCCTCTAAAATTGCGCAGCTCAAGGATGTTGGTTTCTTCGTTGTAAATACGGATAGCGCATAGATCGAAGCGGAACTGGTGGTAAAGGAGATCGAGGATGCTCTCGAAGATCGAACCAAGATCGGCACCGCTGGATACGGCGTGTGCAGCTTCATACAGAACCGAAAGTTGTTCCCGGCTGGCTTTGCGACTTAAGCTCACCGTGCCAAAGATGTTAAATACATCTTCCATTTTGCTACCGCGGGCGGATAGATAGTTTTCGATAATGATTCGCGCTGCTGCTGCGCCAACCGATGCCGCCAATGTTTTTTCGGTAAACAGTTTCAGGTTGGGAATTTCATGTTCAGATAAACTCCCCTTTTCATCAATTTCTCTATCACCAAGATAGCTTGCGATGGCCGTATTAGCTTGTTTTTCGCCAATAAATTTACTCATTAAGTTAACAAACTCCATGAGTGTTGGTGCTTTACTGATTCGAGTATGTTGATGTTGGGGTTCTTTCCAAGTCGCTACTTGGACAAAGCGTTGTGCCTGCGATACTTCGCTTGACGTTGGTGTTGTGGCGATGGAAAAGGCGAGAAATGATCCCACATTAAAGAACAAAGTCCAGAACAGTGAATGGGACCACATATCCAGCGAGTTTAAATAAAACAAGGCGGTGGGGCGCAACCACTCCAATCCAAAAGGTCCTTCTAGAATAACACTTAATGGCAACCAACCGGCATCGACGAACGTTGGTATGATTAGGGTGTAAATCCAAACGAAGAATCCCATGATTAAACCGATGGCAGTGCCTCGGTGGTTAGCGCGTTCCCAGTATAACCCTCCCAATAGTGCTGGAGCAAACTGGGTGGCTGCCATAAATGAAATTAAGCCGATATTTATGAGAGCTTCAGATGTTCCGAGTGTGCGGTAATAGAAGTAACCGAGAAAGATAACCGAAACAATGGCAATGCGTTTGATATTAAGGAGCAGACTGGAAATGTCTGATTTTTTTAGGTTACAACGTAGAATTATCGGCATCGCTAGATTGTTAAGAATCATTGTTGACGAAGCGACAGATTCAAGCATCACCATCCCCGCAGCGGCGGAGAAACCACCGATAAAGACCAAAATAGCCAGTGATTGTTGCCCTGATGCCAGTGGCATGCTGAGGACGAAATAATCGGCAAGGCTGGTGTCGCCATTAAAGGTGATTATTCCACCAAGGGCGATGGGTAGGACAAATAGATTAAGCAAAAACATATAGGCAGGGAAAGCCCACATGGCCGTACGGATATGGTGATGGTCAGAGTTCTCAATAACCATGGCATGAAATTGCCTCGGCAAAAACATAATAGCCATCATAGACATAAAGGTCATGGTAAACCAACGGGCGCCGCTACCGCACTCCGATGGAATTAATAAAAGATGTTCCTTTTCAGGGTAGAGATTCGTAAATTGACCGAAAATATCTGTAAAACCATTGAACATTCCATAGGTGACAAAGATGCCAACCGCTAAAAATGCTATCAATTTGACAATGGATTCTAAGGCAATCGCAGCCATTAACCCTTCGTGTCGCTCTGTACTGTCAAGACGCATGGCACCAAACAGGATGCAGAACAGCGACAAAAAAATTGCCACAATAAATGCCGTATCAATAAAATGTGGAATTTGTGGAATAAGCTCATGTAACGGGGATGAACTCACTTCAGGCAGCTCGCCGAGCAGGTTAAAGGTGTATGCAATGGCCTTCAATTGGAGGGCGATATAGGGAACGATTCCCAGTACCGCAAAAAGAGTGACAATCATGCCAAGATAGTTTGACTTGCCATAGCGGCTAGAAATAAAATCGGCAATACTGACGATATTTTCTTTTTTGCTGATTAATATAATTTTTCGTAGAAAAAACCACCACGAAAAGCACACAAGCGTGGGTCCAAGGTAGATCGTTAAAAAATCGAGCCCACTGGTAGCGGCCCGACCGACGCTGCCGTAATATGTCCATGATGAACAATAGACCGCTAAGGTGAGGGAATATACGTGGGGATTGGCGACAATACTTCTACCTTGTTCCCGGCGGCGGGTGGCATAGTAGGCAACAGCAACGATAGTTGTTAGATATACTATTGTGGTGATGCTGATCTGTTGCAGTGCTATCAATTAGTCCTCCGGTGGATGCTTATCGCAATCTTCACATTGAATGGTTTTGGTAAATATAAAGATGATGACAATTGATAACGGCCAACCGCACAGCAGATATAAAACAAGAATCGGGATGCCAAAAATAGTTTCTACACGATTGAATATTTGTAAAAAAGGAAAATTAAGCATAACAATGCCAAGGAAGAAAAAAATCAACCAGATTTGACGTTGTTGAGTTGTAGATTCATTCGACATGTCACCTCCAACGATTGGTGATTAACAACTGATACTCAATTATAGTCTACAATAGCAGTGGTGTCGAGGGGGCGCAGGGTGATAAATAAAAAAAGGCTCTTTTGAATTTCATGTGGGTAGTATAGAGTTAAACCTTTAAATTTTACAGATGGAGTTTTTTCTAATGATGAATACTATATTTCAATCGGCACTTCATATTGAAGCTCCGTGGTTTATAAAGTCGATAGATTTCAATGAGAAAAAAGAGCCAATTTTTATTGATTATGGTCTTGACAGTAGGGAGTATCTTAGTGATTCCAAACAGCAAAAAAATCAATAGCATTGATCTGAGTCGTTTAGATTTTCAGCAGGACAAAAAACGATTTCTCTTTTTAGCTCAAAAAGATAAAATAGATTTTATTTATAATACCGCCGCCTTAGAGGGTAACGCCATGACCTATCCAGATGTGGCGACACTGCTGGATGGTATCACCGTCGGTGGGCATAAGCTCAGTGACGAACAGCAGATTTTAAATCAAAATCGCAGCGTTGAGTTGCTTTACCAACAATTACGGGAAGAACAGTTTGTTGTAGACAAACATACGTTGTGTTTGCTCCATGCTCAGGTAGCAAAGGATGAAGCGTTAACATGGGGAGTATTTCGTGATGGTAATGTCAATATTGGCGGTACCGAGTATCTGCCACCAGTACCGGATAAACTGGATGATTTGTTTATTGCTGGTGTTAGCGCTATCAACAAAATTGAGCACCCTATTGTCGCGGCACTAACTTATTTTTTATTTGGTGCCAGAACTCAGTTTTTTTACGATGGCAACAAGCGAGTATCGCGTTTAATGATGAACGGTATCCTGCTGGCAAATGGCTACCCGATGCTCAACATAAAGACCAAAGACAAGCTGATATTTAATCAACAGATGATCTTATTTTATGATACGGCTGATTATGTCGGTGCGTTAGAATATCTTAGAGATTATTATATTAAACATAATAATCATATCAGGTGATATGAATAATGAAGGTGAGAATCCAACAAAACTAGCTCACACAAAGCTACCAAATCACAAAGGAAATCTTAAAATCCAAAGACCATAACCATTGGTTTTGACCTCAACCTTGATCTTGGTTTGGGGTGCTAAAGTTAATGCCATCATTACTAAAATGGACTGGTCAATCTACGACAGAGAGTGTGATACAATCTACACCGACGGTGACAACAATCTCGGCAACCTTCAGAAAGACGAAACCGATTTTAAAGTAAAGCTCATTGAAGAAGAGTTCAAACGATTGATGTTTGGAGGATAAAGATGGATAAACTAGAATCAATAGAGAGAATATCCAACGGCGAAGATAGCTATACACAATTTAAACAGCAAATTATCTCTGCAAAAGATTTAGCAAAAGAGTTTGTGGCTTTTTCTAACGCTGATGGTGGTATTTTGATTTTTGGTGTAGATGACAACGAAAATATTGTGGGTTTAGATAAACAAGATATAGAAAAAATAGGTCAGTTAGTAGGCAATGTAGGACAAGAAAATGTAAAGCCACCCATTCACCCATTGACACAAAACATTACCTTAGATAGCAAAAGAGTAACTATTGTAACTATTAAAAGTGGATTTACTAAACCATATAAAACAAGTAGTGGTATTTACTATACAAAAAGTGGAGCTGATAAAAAAATAATGTCTGACGAGGAGCTTAAAAGACTTTTTTCCCAGCCAAAGGGACTCTATGCTGATGAAGAGATACTGCCCAAATCCACTATCCATAATTTAAACCACCAACTCTATTATCTTTATTTGGAAAAACACAATAGAGATGTTTTTGAAGCATTAGAAAAAGGTTTATTATCACTTGAAAAGTTATTGGAAAATGAGAAGATTATGAGAGATGGTAGTTTAACACTCTCGGGCAATCTTATATTTGGTATCAATCCACAAAGGTTTAGCCCCTCATTTGATGTTGACTGCTGTTATTTTGATGGTAATGAGATTTTTGTTGATAAATTCATCTCCAAAAAAAGAGTGCTTGGAACATTTGAAAAGCTCTATGATGATAGTATGGGGTTTGTGAAAAGCCATTTACGATATAAACAAGTTGAGAAAGATTTTAACTCTAATGGAGTGCTTGAGATAGATGAGAGGGTTCTAGGTGAACTCATTACCAATGCCCTTATCCATAGAGATTATTATATCAATAGCTCAATAAAAGTATTTATTTTTCATAATAGAGTAGAGATAATTAGCCCAGGGAACCTTACAAACTCATTAACATTGGATAATATCAAAAGTGGACGGTCTATCTGTAGAAACCCTACACTAGATTCTATTTGTGAACATATTTTGCCATATACAGGATATGGTAGTGGAATCCAAAGAGTTCTAGAGATAAATCCAAATGTAGAATTTATAAATGATAGGGAATTAGAACAATTTAAATGTATTATCCCGAGATAATGGTAAACCGCTTAGTTTTGACAACCTAACAGGGGACATCTCTATTTTGGGTTGACACAATATAGAATGTTCCCTGTGTTTTTCCAATTTTATTATGACTCCATTTGTCAATTGCTTACCCACATAAAATTCAAAAGAGCCTTACTTTTTATCTTCCCACCGAAAATGGTTTTGTCCACCGATTCTTATGTTAAGCAGCAGTATTGGTTCCGTTGGTTCTGGCGGTATCCAGTAAAGAACAAGAAAATCTCTGGCCCCGGCATCTAAAACATACTCGCGAACAGTGATGGTTTTTGTCCCGACTCGTCTGCGCCGAGCAGGAGCGATCTCTTCAAATATTGAAAGATTGTCGATAAAAATACGGTAATTGGCTTGTAACCGCTCGACAAAGCGTACCGCCCCGAGTTCGGCATATTCATCGAGAAATTCTTTCAGATGACGGGCAAAAAGAGGGGTAGCGATAACTTCTCGTTTCATTTTGTTCGTTTTTCGGCAACAATTGTTGCTTGCTTGAGTGCGTCAGTAAAAAGTGCATCAATGGTTGTATCTGTTACATGCACACCGTTAAGTTGATAGTTTTCCCATGCAGCTAACGCTTTTTCTTCGAACTGAAAATCTGACTCCTGTGCTTCAATCGCCGGAGTCCCAATTGCTTCCAATACGGTAGACATCGGTTGCCCAAGACGTCGTGAAAGCTTTTCCAGACGTTCGGCAAAGTCGTTATTTACTCGCAAATTAAGTTGTCTGGTCATTGTTTGTCTCCTTTGTGTTTAAGCTAACGCTAGCACTTGCTATTGGTGCCGTCAAGGGTCGGTTTTTGTTTTTTCTCGGCAGCAAAGTCAAATTAACAGGCAGGGGACGTTACTTACTTACGAGAGAAACACACTTAAGAGCGGACGTTCTTAAGTAACTAAATATGGTGGTGTGTGCATGTAGTTTTGACAACCTAAAACTGAGCATCTTTGATCACGTAAAATTGACCACCCTCAAGGGTTAAAAGTTCATAGGCATGCGAGGTGATATTTTGACGACGGAGATAAGGACATGGCGTAACTGGTGATGCGGGGGAGGGTGCGGAGATAATTTGCTACGCAGCGGGGGGTGGGTAATGTACCCGTCCCTCGCTGCGATGTAGTATTTAAGCGGATTTATTTTTTTCGCTTTTTTTTCGCTCATTGGCGTCAAGAATTTTTTTGCGTAGACGGATCGAATCTGGCGTGATCTCCACCAGTTCATCGGCTGCTATATATTCCAGTGCTTGCTCCAAGGTTAAGATATTGGGCGGAGTGAGGCGAATAGCTTCGTCGGTACCTGAAGAGCGGACGTTGGAGAGCTTTTTACCTTTGCGGACATTGACCATCATGTCGCTTTCTTTGGCATTTTGACCAATGATCATCCCTTCGTACACTTTGGTTGCGGGATTGATAAATAGCACGCCGCGATCCTGTAGGTTGAACAGGGAATATGCCACGCTTTCACCGGCGTCAATCGAGATGAGCACACCGTTTTTACGCCCTTCAATCTCGCCTTTGAATGGTGCGTATTCGAGAAAGCTATGTGATAGTACGCCGGTGCCACGGGTGTCGGTCATAAACTCGGTACGAAAACCGATGAGTCCGCGAGCGGGGATGTTGAATTCGAGACGATTATTGCCGTCCATCGGATTCATGGAGATCATCTCAGCTTTACGTTTACCCAACTTTTCAATAATGGTGCCTTGAAATTCTTCGGGCACGTCGATGCACAAATACTCAATAGGTTCCACCCGTTGACCATTTTCCTCCTTGAAGATAACTTCCGGCTTGGAAACTGCCAGCTCAAATCCTTCGCGGCGCATAGTTTCAATCAGGATAGACAAGTGTAGCTCGCCACGACCGGAAACCTTGAAGGTGTCGGTGCTGTCGGTGTTTTCAACGCGCAGCGATACATTGGTGCGCAACTCCTTTTGTAGTCGTTCCGAGATGTTGCGCGAGGTGACTAGTTTGCCTTCTGTGCCGGCAAACGGTGAGCTGTTGACCATGAAGTTCATCGACAGGGTTGGCTCGTCGATGTTGACGTAGGGTAGTGGTTGCGGGTCATCGGTAGCAGCTAGGGTTTCACTGATGCTGATATCTTCGAAGCCGGCAATGGTAACAACTTCTCCAGCAAAGGCTTCTTCGATGGTAATTTGTTGCATGCCCTGATAACCGATCAGTTTGGAGATCCGACCACGGGTGATTTTGCCATCCTTGTTTATACGGGCAATGGTTTCGCCATTTTTTACGCTGCCGTTAAATATTTTTCCGGTGGCGATACGCCCAATATAGTTATTGTAATCGATACTGGTGGCCAAGAATTGGAACGGAGCATTAACGTCAACATCGGGTGATGGAACCTTGTTTTTGATAGTTTCAAATAGTGGCTCCAGATCCATATTGTCACTGTTAGGCTCATAGCGGGCATAGCCGTTTTTAGCGCTGGCGTAGACGATGGGGAAGTCGAGTTGATCCTCCGAGGCATCAAGTTCACAAAACAGATCAAAGACCATGTCCACTATCTTTTCTGGGCGGGCACCGGGGCGATCGATCTTGTTGATGACGACGATTGGTTTAATCCCGAGATCGAGAGATTTTTTAAGTACAAAGCGAGTTTGTGGCATGGGGCCGTCAAAGGCGTCAACCAATAATAGGACCGAATCTACCATTTTCAGTACACGTTCAACTTCGCCACCAAAATCGGCGTGACCGGGGGTGTCGACAATGTTAATTTTGACATCTTGATAGTTGATCGAGAGGTTTTTTGACAGTATGGTGATGCCGCGTTCTTTTTCCAGATCGTTGCTATCCATAATACGATCAGTAATTACTTGGTTAGAACGGAAAATACCTGATTGGTGGAGCATGGCGTCAACAAGGGTTGTTTTTCCGTGGTCAACGTGGGCAATGATAGCAATGTTTCTGATGTTGTCGCTCATTTAGAGTCAATCTCCTTAATGCTGTTATGTGTAGGCAAAACCAAACCAAATTACATTAAATATGTGTGTTTGGCTATTGAAAAAATAAAATACAAGAGTGTGTTATATTGCAAGCAGTTCAAAGCACAGATACGAAAAAATAAGAATATAATATTATCCGTTACAATTTATCTTAAAAAGGATTCGTCGTGCGTATTATTATTTTAGGGTGTTGTTTGTTGATTCTAACTGCGTGTTCATCTGCTACTCAGCAAAGCTTTAATACCACAGCTTATTGTGGTTGTTCATCGTGTTGTTCCTGGTCGCGTGACTTTCCCGATTTTTGGAACCGTCATTTTAATGCTGGACCGAACAAGGGTGATGTGTATACGGGACGTACCGCCTTAGGGACAAAACCGCGAGAACCATATTCAGGTTTGCTGTCAGTTAATACGTTGACACATCCTTGGACAATGCCGCATCGGCTCATTCTTCCGTGGATGTGGTTTGCCCATGATGGAACTATCGCTGCCGACTGGAAGTATATCAAGCCGCGAACGCGGATCTATCTTCCTGGTTATGGTTGGGGTAGGGTTGAAGATAAGGGGTCGGCCATCAAGGGGAAGAATCGTTTGGATCTCTATTTTAATTCCCACCAAAAAGCTTTGCAGTGGGGACGTAAAGCTGTTGTTGGGACGCTTGATTGAAAGGATAAATTGCTATGGATTTAGCTCGTTCGCTGGAATTTAGCCAACAGATTATTGATAAGGTGCGGGGTAAACGCAAGATTCTCATTGTTACTCACGATAATCCTGACCCCGATTCCTTGGCTACCGCATTTGCGCTTAGCCACTTGTTGTTGATGAAAACCGGTGTAAAGGCGGTGATTGCCAGTGGTGGGGTGATCGGTCGGCGTGAAAATCGTACTATGGTTGAAAAGTTAGAAATTGAAGTGACTGCGATGAATAAGGTGGCGTGCCATCAATTTAATGTCGTGTGTATGGTTGATAGTCAGCCGCGTACCGGAAATGGTAGTCTGCCTGATGATTGCCATATTGATATTATCATCGATCACCATCCGTTGCGTGTTGAAAATATGAACGCTACCATCGTCGATGTGCGTGACGACTATGGGGCATGTGCCACCATTTTGTATGAATATTTGCTGGTTCAGGATGTATACTTAGGAACCCGCTTGGCTACGGCGTTGTTTTATGCCATTCGTTCAGAAACGCAAGATCTGGGTCGTGAGTGGTCGTCACCGGATCGCCGCGCTTATCAGGATCTGCTTTCCTTGAGTAATAATCGCATACTGTTCGAAATTAGCCATGCAAAGGTGCCGAGCCATTATTTTCTCAACTTTAATCAGGCGTTGGAGTCTGCGCGGATTTTTCACGATATTTTAGTGTTTAATTTATTTGAGATCGAACACCCAGATATGGTTGCCGAGTTGGCCGATTTTTTATTGAGGATGGAAGGGGTGTCTGTTGTCCTCGGTATGGGTCGGTATTCTCAGGAGGAGGTGTTGTCGCTGCGCACCGATCGTGAGGATCTTTTTGCTGGACGCATTATTCGTGATGTTGTTGTTGGTCTTGGAACCGCCGGTGGACACGGAATGATTGCCGGTGGGCAGATTCGTCCCATGCAGGGGAACCATGCCGTGCAACGTGAGTTGGAAAATACATTGACGAAGCGATTGATTAAATGTTTGGGCTACGAACCTGTTCGTGGGCGCCGCATGCTAACTTTGACCAATTGACAGGGGTAGCGCTGGCATATATTATCGAGCACTTGTCGCCATGGTCGGGTTTATGAGCCCCTTGATATGGGGATCACGCGATGCAGGTAAACTCGGGACTGTCCCAGTTGTGGTGGTTCCGTTTTAACGGTAAGCTGATTGGTAGCAATAATTTTAGGGTGTTTCATCCATGTCATATCGTTTTCGTTTGTTTGTAGTTTTATCCATATTATGTGGGCTGTTATGTGGAATGACTTCAGCCTATGCGGCGATTGAACTGTCGCGACAAGGGCGGACTCCACAGCTTCTTGATGAGGTGTATCACCATGAAGGTGTCCCTTATTTAGCTATTGATGATGTGTTGCCGGCTCTGGGGATGAGTGGTTATTGGAATTCTGTTGAACATCGCTATCGGATGAAAACACCCGGAGGGCGGGCGACTTTTTTCCCGGGTGGGCAGTATCTGAAGATTGGTGAACGTTTTGATCCTATTAAGCATCGACCCCGCTTCATTGATGGTCGGTTGCGTGTTTCCGAAGATTTCATTTTAGAACAATTAGCCGATCTTCTGCCGACACCGATCTATTATCGTAATTTGAATCCACTTTCCGGGTCGGTTGATGCCGATGACGGCTTGTTGGGTAAATTGTTCGCATTTTTACTCCAAAAAAAGAAAAGTTTTTCTGAACCAACGTTGCGTGCGGTGGCCATAGACCCGGGGCATGGTGGCGAAGATACTGGTACTATCGGTGTTGGCGGCGTGAAAGAGAAAACCGTCGTGCTCTGTGTTGCCAAAAAGCTAGAAAAACGGCTTAAAATGCAATTAGGGATTCCGGTGTATCTAAGCCGTGATGACGATTATTCGCTTACGCAACAGCAACGCCTAGTAAGTGCGCGTCATGACACTGTGGATGCTTTTCTGTTGCTCCATGCTCAATCGGCATTTCGTTCTGATGCGCACGGTATCCATCTTTATGTCCGTCCTGGTAACAATGAATTTACCGGCGATCAAGGCTCAGGTAGTAGCAGTATGATGCTAGCGCTACGTTTGAGTGCCGCATTGCGTGATGCCGGTTTTAAAGTGGTTGAGGTGGCTCAAGCCCCCTTGATTCCACTGGTGCGGGGGAATTTACCCACCGTTCTTATCGAATTGGGTTATTTATCTAATCTTGGTGATCAGGCTTTGTTGAACAGTCCTCAGGGGCAGCAACGTTTGGCCGATGCGCTATATGAGGGGTTGCAAGCGTTTTCCCGGGCGGAATAGTGGGTATATGGGGCTAAATACAAATAAAAAATAAAAGGAGTTCTTGTTTTATGAGCACAATTCGTCACGATAAACGCCAATTTGATCAATTGCGACCCGTTACACTCCAGCGCGGTTTTACCCGCTACGCAGAAGGGTCAGTTTTGACCACCTTTGGCGACACCGTTGTTCTGTGTAATGCGTCTGTTGAAGAGGGTGTTCCCCCGTTTATGCGTGGTCAGGGACGCGGCTGGGTAACGGCGGAGTATTCAATGTTGCCACGCTCGACCCAAAGTCGTAATTCACGAGAATCTTCCCGGGGTAAAGTTGGCGGACGAACCCATGAGATTCAACGACTCATTGGTCGCAGCCTGCGGGCGGTGATCGATTTTGAACTGCTGGGTGAGCGGACGATTCGCCTTGATTGCGACGTGCTACAGGCGGATGGTGGTACTAGGACGGCGTCGATTACCGGAGCCTATGTTGCCTTGGCCGATGCCGTGAATAAATTGATGCAGGAGGGTAAGGTTGAGAAAAATCCCCTTAAGGATTCATTGGCGGCCATCAGTGTTGGTATTGTTGATGGTGAAGAGTTGCTCGATCTGAACTATGTTGAAGATTCTAAGGCCGAGGTGGATATGAACTTTGTGTTAACGGGATCCGGTCTTTTTGTCGAGGTGCAAGGAACGGCAGAGTCTGAACCGTTTTCCGGTGAACAGTTGGATGCTTTGCGAGTCTTGGCTGTCAAAGGGTGCTGTGATTTGACCACTATGCAACAACGGGCGTTGGAGAGCTAAGATGACGTTGATTGTTGCTACTCAGAATCAAGGAAAACTCAAAGAAATTCGTCGTGCGCTAGAGCAGGTTGGAATTACTGCTGAAGGACTAGATGGCTACCCTGATATTGTCCCAGCGCTTGAGGATGGTACAACCTTTGCCGAGAATGCTCGTAAAAAAGCTGAGGCTGTTGTTCGCCAAACGGGTCAGCCGTGTTTGGCAGATGATTCCGGCTTAACTGTTGACGTTCTACAGGGGCGACCGGGGGTTTATTCGGCTCGTTATGCCGGTGAAAATGTGACGGATAGTGATAATAATTCCCTATTATTGCGCGAGTTGGCTGATGTTCCAGACAGTCAACGTCAAGCTGCATTTTGCTGCGCCATGGCTTTGTGTTATCCAGACGGTCGTTGTCTGCTGTTTGATGGTCGTTTAGAAGGGGTGATTTTGACGAACCCTCAAGGTGATGGCGGTTTTGGTTATGATCCTCTATTTCAGGTTGTGGGTGATGAGCGCAGCCTGGCTCAGATCAGTACCGATGAAAAGAATCGTATCAGTCACCGTGGTGCGGCTTTGCGACAGTTGATTGCGACATTAAAATCTGGTTGATAAAATTAGATTTCTTGAAGGTGCTGGTAGCCTGAGGAATGTTGTGGTATAAAATCTGTTCGAATTTGTCACTTAATTAAAGCGTATGAAATGAGCAGAGGCAATCCATGACTTTAGATTCAACATATTATAAACAGATGTTGGATAACCTTTCTGAAGCGGTTTATTGTGTAGATGCTGAACGGCGTATCCTTTATTGGAATAACGCTGCGCAGCAGTTGACAGGGTATACTGAAAAAGAACTCCTTGGCTGCCTGTGCGTAGATGGTCCGCTGCAACACGTAGATGTACAAAATATGCCGATGTGTGAAAATCGTTGTCCGCTGGCGGCGTGTATTGAAACCGGACAGGCGCAGGAAGCCTTGGTATTTGTAGCTCATAAGGACGGTCGGCGTATTCCTATCACGGTTAAAACCAATGCCGTTTATGATTACAATGGGGATGTTTGCGGTGCTGTGGAAACGTTTGCCGATGCATCTGAATTGTTGCAGATGAAGGAGGTAAATGCCGAGTTGCGGCGTCAGACCCATCTCGATAATCTAACGGGCATTCCCAATAAACAGGCATTTTTCGATGCTATGGATCGTGAGTGGTTCCGTTTTAAACGTTACAATACTCCTTTTTCATTGTTAGCACTTAATGTTGATTTTTTTAATCATTTCACCGAGGCGTATGGTCGGTCAATGGGGGATAAGGTGTTGCGCTGGTTCGTGACCCGTTTACGCGCATCATTGCGCCGGGCCGATATTTTAGGTCGCATTGAAGGCGATAAGTTTATGGTGCTGCTCTCCTTTACAAACCGTAAATCGACGATGAAGGTTGCCCATATGATTTTAGATATGGTGCGCAATGAGCCTTGTCTTGATCTGCCTATGGCTATGACGGTGAGTATTGGAGCTGTAACCATTGAAGAAAATGAGACGATGGAAAGTCTGATCGAGAGAGTAAACAAGGCCTTGGCTCGTTCCAGGGAGATGGGGTGCAACCAGGTAACGTTTTGGAGTTGACTGGAAGCTGCCGGGCTTGACTTTTACCGGTGGTGATGCTAGAAGCCAGTTTTTGAATTTAGCTGTTTAACGAGAATTTTTTGCGGAGGATATTTACACCATGGAAAGAACATTTGCTATTGTTAAGCCAGATGCGTTTGCTGCCGGTAACGCTGGTAAGATCATCGCCCGTATTTATGCCGAGGGTTTTAATATCGTTGGTATGAAAAAACTGTATATGAGTCAAGTTGAGGCTGAAGGTTTTTACTATGTACACAAAGAGCGCCCTTTCTTTGGCGAGTTGACCGAGTTTATGAGCAGTGGTCCCTGTGTTGTCCTTGCTATGGAAGCCGATGGTGCGATTTCTAAATGGCGTGATTTGATGGGGGCAACCAACCCTGCTGAGGCGGCTGAAGGTACGTTGCGTAAGGAATTTGGTTCGAACATTGGTGAAAATGCAACCCACGGCTCCGATGCTCCTGAAACCGCAGCATTTGAACTGTCTTACTTCTTCTCTGGTTTAGAGCTGCTGTAAGTTGGCGATGGGAGGCTGTTTGGTCACCTGAACGGCGAAGCTGCTTGAGAAAATGCGGCCCTTCGGATACACTCCGAGGGGCTTTTTTTTGTTTGCAACGGATTGGACTACCATGAGCGCTGAGCAACTATCGAAAATAGATTTGAAAAATCTCAGCCCCGATGAGGTATTAGAGTTTTTGTCGGGGATGGGCAAGGAGCGTTTTCGTTGTGATCAATTATTGCGCTGGATCTACAAGCGTGGCGTGACCGATTTGAATCAGATGACTGATCTGTCTAAGGTGTTACGTGCTGAACTGGCTGATAAGGTGATTATTTCCGATTGGCAGCCCGATATTGTTGAGACCAGCAGCGATGGAACGCGTAAATATTTATTTTTCCTTGAAGATGGTTCCAGCGTTGAGACGGTACGCATCCCCATGGAAAATGAACGATCAACCTTGTGTATTTCTACCCAAGTAGGTTGTGCCATGCAGTGCGATTTTTGTCTGACGGGTAGTTTTGGTTTTACTCGCAATCTCACTACGGCTGAAATTGTCAATCAGGTGTGTGCTGTTCTCAAAGAGAGACCGATTAATAATATTGTATTGATGGGGATGGGGGAGCCACTGCACAACCTTGATAATGTGGTGCGGGCGCTGAAAATTTTCTATGCTCCAACGGGGCTGGATTATGGCACCCGCAAGGTTACCTTGTCCACCTGTGGGCTGGTGCCGCAGATGGCAGAGCTTGGCAAACGGATTACCGTTAATTTAGCGGTATCCCTCAATGCTACTACCGATGAAGTTCGTGATCAGCTAATGCCGGTAAATAGGCGTTATCCCCTCAGGGAGTTAATGGCGGCGTGCCGCAACTATCCGTTGCCATCCCATCGGCGCATCACCTTCGAATATATCCTTATTCGTGATCTTAATGATTCACTAGCCGATGCCAAGCGGATGATTAAATTACTCCATGGCATTAAGGCCAAGGTTAATCTGATTCCGTTTAATGAACATGAGGGGAGCCATTATCGTTGTCCTGATCGTGATACCATAGAAGCGTTTCAGACCTATCTCCTCGATCACGATGTGGTGGCGATTCGTCGTGCCAGCAAGGGGCAGGATATTTCGGCGGCATGTGGCCAGCTCAAGGGAAAACTGGAAAAAGTGTAACTAATCAGCTTGCCCAACTTGTGAGGTGCTGAGTAGTTACAAAAAATCAACCGCTTCAAGGAGAATAAACATATGGAGAAATCAGTAGCGCAAACGGTGGTCGGTGTCATTGGTGGCAGTGGTCTGTATGAGATGGAAGGGCTGACACAGGTAGAAGAGGTACGCTTACAAACCCCGTTTGGTGAGCCATCCGATGCGTATATCACCGGTATTTTAGGTGATGTTAAGCTGGTTTTTTTGCCACGTCACGGGCGTGGACATCGCCTGTTGCCGTCCGAAGTACCCTACCGGGCCAATATCTATGGTATGAAGATGCTCGGGGTGGAGCAAATCATCTCGGTTTCGGCGGTCGGCAGTATGAAAGAGGAGATTGTTCCCGGTCATATTGTGATACCAGATCAATTTTTTGATCGTACCACCGGCAAGCGTGCTTCAACATTTTTTGGTGACGGTATCGTCGCTCATGTCCAGTTTGCCGATCCAGTTTGTCCGCAGTTGAGCGCTACTGTTGCCAAAGCTGCTATTGATGTGGGGGCGACGGTTCATCAAGGTGGAACTTATGTGTGTATCGAAGGACCAAACTTCTCTACTCGCGCCGAGTCGAATGTGTTTCGCAGCTGGGGTGTTGATGTGATCGGGATGACTAATCTGCCCGAGGCTAGATTGGCGCGTGAGTCGGAAATTTGCTATGCCACCGTTGCCTTAGTAACCGATTACGACTGTTGGTATCAGGGGCACGAAGATGTGTCTGTTGAAGCCGTGCTGGAGGTGGTTCGTCAGAATGTTGTCACAGCGCGAAAAATTGTTGCTGCTGTGTCTCATGCTATTGCCAATGAGAGAATCTGTGGCTGTGGACAAGCACTACAGCATGCTATCCTGACAGATCATGGTCAGATTCCAGCGGCATCACGTGAGCGTTTAGCATTGTTGATTGGTAAATATATCTGATCTGTTGTTTTTGATGGTGTTGTCCTGCTCCCTTTGGCAAGGCTGATGAGGTGCGGAGCGTTATCGAAAGACATAATTTAGCGGAATTGATTGATATGGTGGAGGTGCTTGGTATGTTCAAATATTTTATGTGTGTGGTCACGTTGTTGATCGTACTGATGAGTACTGGGTGTACATCGGGGCGTCCAGCGGTGGATATGGCTAGGTCGCATTATAAAATGGCTCAGTCTCATGTGGCGATGCAGGATTATTCCAATGCGTTGC
Source organism: Thermodesulfobacteriota bacterium (assembly GCA_034722515.1). Classification (GTDB taxonomy): domain Bacteria; phylum Desulfobacterota; class Desulfuromonadia; order Desulfuromonadales; family Desulfuromonadaceae; genus Desulfuromonas. The sequence continues at coordinate 72,443 of JAYEOA010000052.1, forward strand.
GAGAGATGTTACAAGCAGTTAAAATAAAGCCAAAAGATCCCGATTATCAGATGACCCTTGCTACGATTTATTTTGAGAAAAAAGCTTATTTGTTGTCGGAGCAACACTATAAAAAGTCGTTGCAATTACGCCCCGATGATCCGACGACGCAAAATAATCTCGCTGCCCTGTATTTAAATATGCAACGCTGGGATGATGCTGCGCGGCTATTTCGTAAAGTTGCCGATAATTTGTTGTTTCGCCACCAAACACGGGCGTTAATCGGTCTTGGGGTGGCCAATTATCGTGGCGAACATCACCAAAGAGCAGTGTTGGCATTCAATGAAGTGTTGCAGTTGGCACCGGGTAATACTACAGCGTTGTCATGGTTAGGGAATACCTATTACACCATGGGGAAATTTCAACTGGCTCGGCAACGCCTTGAAGAGGCTTTGCAAATTGTTCCAAACAATAATAACGTTCGTTTGTTGCTCGGACAAACCTATATGCAGTTAGATAAATCTGAAGCTGCTGCTGAAGCCTTCCGGGAAGTGGCCAACCGTGCAGATGGAACTGCGCAAGGAGTGAAAGCACGGGAGTATCTGCAATTGTTGAACTAGGATTCCGAGTTTTATAAGTACGTTATTCTTGACAGGTCGAGAGAGTGTGCTAGATTTTACGAGTGTGTACCTTGTGGTAACTTCAACTTGGCGGAGGTGGTTTATGCAAGAATTTAAAGTAATTTTATTTGCGATCGATTTTTCTGATTGTTCAATTGCGGCTTTTGAGTATGCATATTCACTGGCTAAAAAATGTGCTGCAAAGCTATTATTAGTTCACGTGATAAGCGAACCTGTTGATCTGCGCGGGTTTTATGTCCCCCATCTTTCGTTCGATGTTTTAGAACAAGAGGTTGAAGAGGCTGCCAAGAAAATGATGGATACATTTTGTCGCAATCATCTTCAGCAGGGTGATGATTATGAATCCGTGCTGGTTGCCGGTCTTGCATATGACGAGATTATCAAGCAGGGGCAACAAGCTAACGCTGATCTGATTGTTTTGGGAACGCAAGGTCGCACTGGTCTTGATCGTATGCTGTTTGGTAGTACGGCGGAAAAAGTGGTACGTAAATCACCAATTCCCGTGCTGACCGTTAGTGCTGCCGGGAGCTAATGGCGCTGTGTTTTATATTTGACCGATTTAAAGGGTGGCTTTCGAGCCACCTTTTATCGTTTTAGGGTTTAAAGTGTCAACGCTTTGCGAAAATATCACCCGATTTACTCCAGAGATGAGATATACTAAAAAAAATAGCTTAAGTATAGAGCGAAACTGTCACCTTGATTGCCAAATTCACTTACCTCTACGTCTTTGTCAGAATGATTACCGTAATAGGAACTGTAACTCAATTGCAGATTTAGATTTTCTGTTAATGATAAATCTAGTTCTGGTCGGATAAGTAGAGAATGATCGTCGCCATTGTAAATAGAGAACAACGATATTGTCACCAGCGGGTGCCATTCATAGGCTAGCGAGGTAAGCAGGTAGTGTTTTGCTGCTAAATAGGCACGTTGTTCGCGATAGAAGGAGGAGCTGAGAATTTGAGCATAAGACTTGGGTTTATTACTACCGCTGCCATTATATAGGTATTCAATGGCCAAATAGATCCCTGTCGGCAAACGGCAATCGGCCTCAATAGCGGCTATGGTGAATTTGTCGTGCGGGTCGGCATTCTCCCTTGTGGTCGGCTGGTGGCGATAACTGACCGCCTCTGCTCTGATACCGATTCCGGCGAATTGTCCCGCAATTGCTAGCCCCAACATTGGTCTTTGTCCTAATGTGCCACCGATGGCGAGCAGGTCAACATCGTCAAGCAGGGTTTCGAGGCTGATCAGAAAACTACGCTCATGGCTGATCTTGTTAAAAATGACCTGCGTTTGTAGCTGGCTCGAAGGCGAAAAATAGTAGTTCCACCGCAGGGCATCAATCCCCGGGCGTACATCGGTAATCAAAGCTATCGGGGCGAATGGAGCGATGATGTCCAGCGGAGAATAGAGTCCGATACGTCCGAAGCCGACCGCTTGGCGTCCGATGATAACTTCATGCTCTGCCCATTGCCAGTGCAGGTTTAGACGGTCTATCTCCAGTTGGCGCAGTAGGTGGTTATTGCTGCCAATGGTGGAGGTGAGGTCGAGGTGCTGGTTGGCTGATGTAGTGTTGTGCAATTGGTCGGGATGTTGACGTTGCAGTGCGGTATAGGTTGCGGCTACAGTGCCTATCAGTGTTGGGTTGAATTCGTTTGTACTTTGTAAACGTAATTGACCAAAAGACAACCATTGAGATGATTTCTGACCGTTCGGGCTGCGTTGCAGAAGCTGCGAAAATGATTTCAGGTGTCCGTGTAGTGTTGCGTCAGGGGATGCGGCGCTAGCATAGTTTGCTGCATGCGCAAATAGTGGCAATACTATCAGCCATAGTGCAACAGGAGATAACCAACGCATGATCATCACAGTTTGTTGTGCTGGCGGTGGTCGGCAACCAGATGTCCATCGTGGAGTTGAATAACCCGATCAGCTAGATTGATCACCAGCGGGTCGTGGGAGCTGAAGATAAAGGTTGTTCCCTTTTCCCGATTTAAGCTGCGCATCATTTGGAGTAGGTCGTTGCTTGCTTTCGAGTCGAGGTTGGCCGTTGGTTCATCGGCAAGAATTACCGATGGTGCCGTCGCCATGGCTCGGGCGATGGCGACCCGTTGCTGTTGTCCACCGGACAGATCGCGTGGCTTGCGTTGTTCTAATCCCCCCAGCCCGAGCTGCGCGAGGAGGGTGTGGACGCGCTGCATTCGTTCTTTTTTAGCTATTTTTTGCAGCATCAATGGAAACGCAGCATTCTCCTCAGCAGTGAGTACGGGAATCAGATTGTATGATTGAAAGATAAAGCCGATATTACGTAGACGGAAATCAGCCAGTTGGCGGACGCTGCGGCGACTGACCTCAAGGTTGTTGAGGATAATGGTGCCACTGGTTGCCACATCGAGACAGCCGATGAGGTTGAGCAGAGTGGTTTTGCCGCTGCCGGATGGTCCCGCCAGTACACAAAATTCACCGGCATCGATGTGTAGGTCTACATTGTCGATGGCGGCAACCCGTTGGCTGCCGCTGGAGTAAATTTTAGACACTTGTTTCAGTTCGATCAGGGGCATAGCAGTATGTTCTCCGTTTAAGCAGTTTTACACGCCGTGAGTAAAATTGGGACTGTCCCCAGGGTCATCGGGGGCTGTCCCTTTTTTACGGGCTTGAAACGGTCAAGAGTGGCGCATGGCGTCAACCGGGGACAGCCGTGCCGCTTTAAACGCCGGATAGAGCGCCGCAACTATACTGAGCAGCACAATGTACAGGGCACTCTCCAGCATCCACATTGGCGTCCATGTCGCGCGGATAATCGGTTCAAAAACAACGCCACCAAATTCCATATTTTCCGAAATAAAGTCTCTCAGATCAATGCCAACTTCAACCAGATACCAAGTGCTCAAGCTGCCGAGTACGGTGCCGAAGGTAGCTGCAGCTGCGCCGAGGATGGCTGACTCACAAAGTATCAGTTGCCACAGCCGCAGCGGGGTAGCACCCATCGCCAGCATGATCCCGAATTCATGGATACGCTCCATCACCGACATCAGCAGGGTGTTGACAATGCCGATGGTGATGATGAGCAGGATGATCACTAGCATAACATTCTGGCTGGCGTAATCGAGACGGATGGCATCGGCAAGATTTGGCATGGACACCTGCCACGCAACCAGTTCGATATTATCATTTTTGCTTACCCGTTGACCTATTTCATCGTGCAGTTGTGGCATCACACCGGCGTTGTGCAGGACGATAGCCAGTTCGTGAATTTGTCCATGCAGACCGGTTATCTCCGCCGCTTTTTCCCGTCCGATCATCACCAGAGTGCTATCGATCTGCTTGATGCGACTGTCGATGATGCCGCGAACGCGCAACAGTTCACTGACCAGATTGCCGTCGCGATCTTGGACAGTTAGAACCAGCTTTTGACCGAGACGAATCTGCAACTCTTCCAGCAGTCGTCGGCCCAGCAGGGCATCGCGCGGCTGTTCTGCGCGTAGCCACTGATCCTGTGGCAATTGTCTCAGTAGCGGATTGACGACGGCTTCGGTGACCATGTTAATTCCCATGATGGCGACCGCCCGGCTGTCGTGACTCGATTGAGCCAGACCGCTGATGTGGATACGCGGCAGGGCAAACTCAATGTGCGGGGAGGTGGCTAACGTATGAGGTAGTTGTCCCACGGCAAACGTCATCTTTTCGTCATGATCCTGTCGGTAGCCATGATGATAGATGGCGAAATGGCCTGATCCAGAGCGGACACCGCTTTCGATTATCTGTGAATAGGAGCCTATAGCCAGATTGTGCAGGGTCTGGGTCAGCATTAATGCCATACTGATGCCTAGCAGGGTGATTAGGGTGCGGCGGCGATGGTGCCACAGGTTTTTCCAGGCGAAACTGATGGTGTCCATCATAGCCCCCGAATCACATCGACTGGTTGCAGGTTTGATGCTCGTCGTGCCGGAAAATAACTGGCCAGCAGGGAGACCATCAGCAGGCTGATGGCTGGTAGCATATAGTTGCCCAGCTCATGCACGGCACGCAGATGTGGTGCAATGGTGCCACCGGCGTAGGTGACGGCACCCATCTGATCGCTGAGGTCGATGCCGACCTGCTGCATGTACATGGTGAGGATTCCGCCCAATAGCAGGGCGCAGCTAACGGAGATTACGCTTAATATCAGGCTTTCTAATAGAACTAGGTGGCGCAATCTGGTCGGTGGCATACCGATAGCCAGCAAGATGCCGAACTCGTGGGAACGTTCCATCACCGACATGTAGAAGGTGTTGAGCACTCCGACACCGGCGGCGCTGTAGAGAATCAGCACTAAAATCATCCGGCTGATATCGTAAGAGGCGATTGCCTCCTGCATTTGAGGTAGCAGTTCCCCCCAGTCCATTACATCCAGAACTCCCAGCGTTAATTCGCTGTCCAGTAGTTTTTGCAGCACAGTAGCCTGATCAGCAGCAAGCAGCGGCTGGTCGATGCGCAGGGCAATCTCGTGAACCACGGCGGGTAGCGCCATCAGCTCCTGTAACCAGCGTTGATCAACCAGTGCCAGGCTGGCGTCGCGGATCTGATCGCCACTGGAAAAAATGCCGCAAACCGTGAATAGAGCATTGCCGATGGAGCCGTCGGCGGCCTGAGTGACAAACACCAGTTGTTGTCCCGGTGCTATTTTGAGCCGCCGGGCCAGTGTGGAACCGATGATCCCCTCATCTGGGCGGAAATTGTCCGGGAAGCGTCCGGCAATCAGTTTTTGCTTGAGGGTGGTAACTTGAGCTTCGTGGGAAAACTCGACGCCGAGTAATTCTGCCGGGCGGGTTTCTTCCCGATGGCTGAGTAGGCCGAAGACCCGAAGGCGTGTCGATATGCCCTGAATGTAGGGTTGTTTTTTGAGCAAGTTTAATGTTTTGCTGTCAGCGGAAAAATTGGTATACAGGTCGCGTTTGTCCTGATAGCCCCTTTTGGAGATGACGATGTGACCGTGATATAGCTCGGTAGTGGATGCCAACATGTCAGCGAACATGCCGGAAAAAATGCCGAGGGCGAGGATGAGCATAGCCGCTGAGATTACCATGGCTGACAAGGTTAGTAGGGTGCGGCGGCTGTTGCGCCATAGATTGAAGAAAGCCAGTTTTATTAACATAGCTAATGCTTTTTCAGGTTGCGCAGGGAGAAAAACTCCGGTCCTATCCCGGTATCGAACTCGATGCTTTGGTAGTGGAGTACTGTTTGTTCACCGGGTTTGTCCGCCGGTTGCACCCGCATCCGCATCGGGATGATCCGTTCATCGATCTGGTGTAGTTGATCAAAAAAGATGGTGCGAACCAGAAGCATATCCTCGTCAAAATAGCGAATCTGCTTCGGGGTCAGGGTCGGACGGTCGATGGTGTAGATTAGTTTGCCCCACACCGTAGCGCTATCGGGTCGGGGTAGACATTCGATTTGATAACGCTGTTCATCGGCATGGAGCAGGGTGAACAGATAATCTTCATCAACGTGGCTTGATTTGACCAGATCGTCATTGGTGATGTGGCTACCCATCCATGCCCCGCCCATCATTGAGGAAGGGATTTTGATCACCCGGTCAACCTTGGGTAAATAGTTCCATACCTTACGCTCGATTTTCAGGGTGCCAACACCTTTTTCTTTGGCCGGACGTAAGATTCGGGTTAAAAAGCGCTCGCGCTGCCACGACCAGAACTCCATGGTCAGGGTGCGTTGCCAATGAGATGTAGAAACGCTCATGGTGGTCAGGGCGTGGGCTGAGTCGCCGTTATACTGTGTTTCTACCCGCTGGATTAGTTGTTGGAGTTGCTCATTCGGTACGGTGTTTTCAGCGCTGGCGGCTGAGCTGCTGCAACATAAAGTGCTTAGTATTAATAGCAGAATGATCATTCGTATAACCTTCCGTTAGCTGAAAAAAAGACCTTTTTTAAGTATAACGGCAGGAGCAGCTTCCGTCCAAAAATAATTTTACACTACCTCGATTTAGGGGGCTGCTAGCTGTTGGATGTTTCTTTTTTCTGTCAAACAGTGGCGATAGACGGTATGGTATGAAGCTATTTGAAATTGATTAGTATTTACGTAAAGAGAAGGAGTTTCAACGGTGGCAAATCATTCAACAATGTTGCGTTTGAGCGAAGTTGCTCTTTCTTTGGATGAAGATGAAAGCCTGCTGCCGCAGAAGGTTGCCGAGTATTTGCGATTATCTGTCGATCAGATATTTGATTGGCGTATTGTGCGCTGTGGTATCGATGCCCGGCGCAAAGGGCGTGTGCTGCGGGTGTACACGGTTGAGTTCTCGACCAAGGATGATCAGGGTTTGCTCCAAGTAGCGGCGGGTGATCGGCGCTTAAAGATAGTTACTCCACAACCATGTGCCCCGGAGCTGGTGATGTCCAAACATCCGCAGCGAGTAGTGGTGGTTGGCATGGGTCCAGCTGGTCTGTTTGCTGCGCTGTGGTTGGCACGTGCCGGGAATCAGGTTGTTTTGTTGGAGCGCGGTCGCCGAGTGGAGCAAAGGGTAGCTGATGTCGAGGCCTTCTGGGCTGGTGGGCCGTTGCAGACCAACAGCAATGTTCAGTTTGGTGAAGGGGGTGCGGGGACGTTTTCCGATGGTAAATTGACCACGCGGGTTAAGCATTCGCTGACGCGGCCTGTTTTACAAACGCTGGTGGACTTTGGTGCTTCCGAAGATATATTGATTCAAGCCAAACCGCATATCGGTACTGATCGGTTGCGTCAACTACTCAAACGTTTTCGCTATGCTCTAGAAGAACTCGGGGTGGAGTTGCGTTTTGAGAGTTGTTTGACCGATATTCAGCGCCACGCAAACCGCGTCCAGTCGGTCACAGTTAACGGTAACGAGTCGATCCCATGTGATGCTCTGATTCTCGCTATAGGTCACAGTGCCCGTGATACCTATGCGTTATTGGAAAAAAAAGGTTTTCAGCTACAGGCTAAACCATTTGCTGTCGGGGTTCGTGTTGAACATCCTGCCGAACTGATCAATCGCATTCAGTATGGATTTACTCATCCCCAACAGCATCGTTTACCAGCAGCAGATTACCGTTTGACCTATAATGATTGTCAGACGGGACGGGGTGTGTATTCGTTTTGTATGTGTCCCGGCGGTCAGGTGGTGCAGAGTAGTAGCGATGCCGGGATGGTGGTGGTCAATGGTATGAGTGATTATCGCCGCGATGCCACATTCTCCAACAGTGCGTTGGTGGTTTCGGTCAGGCCGGAAGATTTTGCCAATAATTCACCGCTTGCCGGGGTGCGTTTCCAACAATATTGGGAGCGCCAGGCATTTATCGCCGGTGGGGAAAATTATCGTGTTCCGGCACAAAATATGCTGGATTTTCTTGGTCAAAAAGGGGGGGCACTGGCATCCAGTTGTCGACCGGGAATTCATCCGGCGCAATTGTCCGATGCTTTGCCCGATTTTGTTGTCCACGGCTTACGTCAGGCTTTGCCCCATTTTGAACGCAAAATGCGCGGTTTTGTTACCGCCGAAGCCACCTTGACCGGCATTGAATCACGTACCTCAGCTCCGTTGCGTATTTTACGCGACCAGCACGGGCAAGCGCTTGATTGGTCGGGCGTGTATCCCGTAGGTGAGGGTGCCGGATACGCCGGTGGGATTATGAGTGCGGCCATGGATGGTATAAATGCTGCACTGGCGGTGTGTGGTTGAATAGTTACGCACACATTCTTTAAACTGTTGAAATTGATTGTTTTGACAGTTTGGGGTGCTAAAAAAGATAACAAAATTATTCGGGTGGGTAGTTTTAAAGCTGGCTACTGGAAGGTCTTAAAATGAAATTTAACGATAAATTAGTTCTGAACTCATGGTTGCTGTCGCTGTTGGGAATGGATAGCTTTGAAAGCTTGGCAAAAGAGTTTGATGATTCGATCCTTTTGGGCGTTGATGAAAACGAAAACTCCTATTTTTACAATAGGTTAGTCAATAATATTATTGCGGTACGAAAGAAGATAAGTAACGACAAATTGCAGGGATATGATGAAAATATAGTCCGTCATACAAAAGCGATGGGTCGTGAGATAAAATGGAAATATTTTCAATATTTGTCGCTACTTTTTATTGAAATAATTGTCTTGACAGTTTGGGGTGCTAAAATTCTCAATTCTTTCATCTTATCAGAACACCCCCCTCAGTGTACTGAATGCCTTACATACGAATTTGAGTTACGATTATTTTGAAAAGAAGAATGTTTTGTTTCAAGAGCGTGAAAAATATATTGCGACGATGTTTTCTGTGGCTGTCAATGGTATATAGGTGGTCTTGATAGTAGCAAAATCTGGGTAAACGGAAGCCAGACAATGTTTGATGTTTTGTTGGGCAGAGCAAAGCGAAGCCCAACATTGTGAGTTGATAGGAGTATGAAGTGTTGAAAAAAATTTTTGTAGCAGATTTAAAAGAGCGAGATTCGATAGATAGCCCGTTTCTGGTACGCGATAAAATTATGGCGATGGCCAAAAATGGCAAGCCATATATGACCCTTAAACTGATGGATCGTAGTGGCGAAGTTGAAGGGCGGGTATGGAATCGGGTCGATGAGTTTGATCGTCAATTCAAAAAGGATGATTTTATCCGTATTCGTGCCAAAGCTAGCGTTTATATGGGCAAAATGCAGCTAATCGTGCAGGATTTACTGCTGGTGCCGGAAGATTCTATTGATCTGGGTGATTTTTTGCCGGTATCGCAAAACGATCCACAACAGATGTTGACCGAGGTTAAAGCCTTGGTTGCCAGTATGAGCGATCCCCATCTGAAAACGTTGCTCGAAGCATTTTTGGCTGACGATGAATTTACCCGCCTGTACGCAAAAGCTCCGGCGGCAAAAGCGATGCATCATGTGTATCTCGGTGGCTTACTTGAGCATTCCCTTGCCGTGGCACGTTTAGCGGCGGATATTTGCCCGCGCTATCCGAAGATTGACCGCGATTTGCTGGTCAGTGGTGCATTATTGCACGATATCGGTAAGGTGGCAGAACTGCGCTATGCCCGTAGTTTTGATTATAGCGATGAGGGCAAGTTGCTCGGTCACATTGTTATCGGTGTTGAGATGGTTGAGGATAAAATTCGCACGCTGCCTGAATTTCCACGCATGAAAAGGACGCTGATCAAGCACTTGCTGTTATCTCACCATGGTCAATATGATTATGGCTCGCCCAAACGACCTAAAACTCTGGAAGCGGTGGTGTTGAATTTTCTCGATGATATGGATTCTAAAATCAACGGAGTTCAGGCACATATCGAAAAAGAACAGCACAGTGAAACGGGTTGGACTGGTTATCATCGCCTTTATGATCGCTATTTCTTTATAGGCGAAGGTGCGGAAAATGCAGCTCTTGAGCCATGCGATGTAAGTGGTGCGCCAAAGGCTTCTCCAGTGCCGACGCCACCTGTAACTACACCTGTTGCTAGAGCGCCAGAAAAGACCACTACGGCGGTGGAGCAGCAGAAACCTGCGCCGAAATCACGCCAAAATTCTCGCCAAAGCTCTCATCGTAATACCCCCCTGAGCAATAGCCTTGAACAACAATTGTCGGGACTGAATCTGGATCTGTTCGGAACAAAAGAGGAGTAATAACTCATGATAATAAGAACTCTGCCTGTTGGCCCATTACAAGTGAATTGCTATTTGATTGGCTGCCCGCGTACCAAAAAAGCGCTGATTATCGATCCCGGTGATGAGGGGGAATATATCATGTCGGCACTGGAGCAGGAGGGACTGGATCTGCAAACGGTGGTTAATACTCATGGTCATTTTGATCATGTGGGTGCTAACAGCTATGTGATCGAAAAAACCGGGGTTGAATTATGTATGCACAGCGACGACCTGCCGTTACTAAAGGTAGCGGCTAAATATGCCGGCAGCTACGGCTTGCCCGCAGTGGAGTCGCCACAGCCAAAGCGGTTGCTCAAAAATGGCGATCTGATCGAGGTCGGTGATTTAAGTTTCGAGGTGATCCATACGCCGGGGCATTCTCCCGGGGGAATTTGTCTGTATGGTGAAGGTCATCTGTTTTCCGGTGATACCCTGTTCGCCGGATCGATTGGCAGAACCGACTTGCCCGGTGGTGATCTTGAACAATTGCTCGATTACCTACGTTCACAGTTGATGGTGTTGCCCGACGCCACGGTGGTTCATCCTGGCCATGGCCCTGAATCGACCATTGGGCGCGAGAAGAGTGTCAATCCATTTGTTGACGGTGACGCTTAATACTTGAAGTGAGGGATGATGTTCAAAGATAAAAAAATAGTCCTCGGAGTGTGTGGCGGGATAGCCGTGTACAAAGCGGTGGAATTGCTACGCTTGTTTGTCAAGGCTGGCGCTGATGTGTCGGTGGTGATGACCCGTAGCGCTCAGGAGTTTGTCACGTCGCTGACCTTTCAGACCCTGTCGGGTAATCCTGTTCACAGCGAACTGTTCGATCTTTATCAGGAAAAGACCATTGGTCATATCTCTCTTGCAGATAGAGCCGATCTGGTTGTCATTGCTCCGGCGACAGCCAATGTGATTGGCAAGGTTGCTGGCGGCATTGCTGATGATTTGCTAACCACCATGTTGATGGCTACCCGTGCTCCGGTGTTATTTGCGCCGGCGATGAATGTTCACATGTACGAAAACCCTATATATCAACGCAACGAGGTTGACTTGCGTGAGTTGGGTTACCATTTTATCGATCCCGACCATGGTGCGTTAGCGTGTGGATATGAAGGGAAGGGGAAGCTGCCTGCTCCCGAAGCGATTTTTGCGGCGGCGCAACATGTTTTGTCACCGCAGGATTTGGCGGGGCAGACTTTTTTGGTTACCGCCGGACCCACCCGTGAAGAATTAGATCCGGTGCGCTATATTAGCAACTATTCATCCGGTAAGATGGGCTATGCCGTTGCCAGCGCTGCTAAACAGCGTGGTGCCGATGTTGTGCTGATATCGGGGCCAACGTGTTTGCCGCCGCCAACAGGGATGAAGGTTATTCCTGTGGTGAGTGCGGCACAGATGCATGATGAGGCTTTTCGGGAGTTACCGGCGGCAACGGTGGTGATAAAATCGGCAGCGGTGGTCGATTATCGACCGGCGTCGATTGCTGGACATAAGTTGAAGAAAAAAGCTGACGATATGACCTTGGAGTTGGAAAAAACTACGGACATCCTTGCCGAACTAGGGCAGAGCAAACAGGGACGGGTGTTGGTTGGTTTTGCCGCCGAAACTCAGGATCTATTGAAAAATGCCGAAGATAAGTTGAAACGGAAAAATCTCGATTTGATCGTTGCCAACGATATTACCCAAAGCGGTGCCGGATTCGATGTAGATACCAACATTGTCAAATTACTCCATGCCGATGGTCGCGTCGAAGAGTTGCCGCAGTTAAGTAAGGATGAGGTGGCTCATCAATTATTGGATCGAGTGGTGGAGCTGTTGAAATAATTGTAGGATGCCGGTGAACGAAGTGAACCGCATCTTGTTCAGCCGACAAGCTGGCAACGCCTGTTCCAAGGGACGTCAAGCCCATCCATAGGTACTTAACTGTCGCCATCCGGGCGACAGATACCCTTTCCATGGGCGTCGCCAGCTTATCTACAATTATGCTGAATAATTACAATCGTTAGTGTTGATTGGTAACTAAACGTAGCAGCCGTTGTGGCTCGGTGATGGCGGCACGAAATTCGATTTTAAGCTCATTTATCAGTTGAGCACTTTGTTGTTGTGGGAGTTTTCCATTTAACCATAAGTCCTTGAGGTTGGTGCGCAATTGTTTGGCAACGTTGATCGCCCGTTCGCCGGTGGGGTCGGCTTGTCGGTAGGGACTATGTGGATCACTCAGGATACTGATGATCGCTTGCTCAGCTAGTAGTAGGTATTCTTGTCGCTCCTCGGGGTTAACTTCCCAACGTGAGCGCTGATCAACAAGGTGGAGCATTTTGCGCCAGCGTTTGATGCGGCTGACCAGTAGCATGGAGTTGAAGAGCTGCTTATTGGTACCAAAGGAAAACAGTGTGTTCGTCAGCACCCCGCGCAGCAATTGATCGTGCTGTGAAAAATCTTGTTGGGCCAGCAGTCGGGCTTCTAGCCATATCTGTTCGGGAATTTGCGATTCAAAGCGTAATTCCCAGTACAGATGTTTAAGGAAAGCGGTATTGTAACTGCGTACCATCTTGAAGGGAACCATGTAGGCGTGGGCGATGGTGTCTGCCGCTAGGTGCGATAAGTAGCCGTAGGCGCAGGCGCGTTGCGCATCGTTGCTGGCCGCGTTTAAAATCTGCTCTCCTATGATCCAGCTATGGCAATGTTTGAGGTAGTGGGTGTACTTTTTACCAATGGTAATATCGGCACTAATGCAGCCGTACATAAAATCTGCCGGAAAAGCTCCGAGAAGCTGTTGCAAATGGGGTGGCAATGTCGATAATTGATTAAGGAGCTGGTTGCCCAATTGGAGATGAACTCCAAAACCCCAAGCCAGAGCGGTGTTGGGTAGCAAGAGTAGCAGAGCCAGCAGTAATAAAGTCGCTAAATAGCGCATATTGATTACCTCAATTTTTTTTGGATTTAGATCTACTCAAGCATAAGCTAAAAATAAACACATCACCAGACGAAACCAATCTATATGCCCAACAATATTGAACAAGTGAAATACGAACTTCTTCTCCAGTCACGATCTATCTTGACCGAACTAAAGAGTCTGGGTGTTGAAGAGATTTATCCATCTCCAGTTACTGAGATATTGCCCATATGCACCGGCGAGGATGATGCTACGATGGGACATTGTCGCATAGAAACGCTGGATGAAATTAAAGCCGATTTAGGGGAATGTCAACGCTGTCCGTTGGCGGCAGGTCGAAACATGCTGGTGTTTGGTGAGGGAAATCCCCATGCTCGCGTGGTCTTTGTCGGCGAAGGTCCCGGTCGTGAAGAGGATAAGAGTGGTGTACCCTTTGTCGGTGAGGCCGGGCGATTGTTGGAGCGGATTTTGTTCGCTATGGGATTGCAACGCGAAGAGGTGTATGTTTGCAATGTGATCAAGTGTCGACCTCCACAAAATCGCAATCCGGTAGCACAGGAGATAAGCGCCTGTGAGCCGTTTTTACAACGCCAATTGGCGGCGATAAAACCACTATTGATTATTGTTATGGGGGAATTTGCAGCGCAAACATTGTTGCAGCAACAGACTCCTATCAGCAAATTGCGTGGACATTGGTATAGCTATCAAAATATTCCCCTCATGCCTACGTTTCACCCAGCCTATCTGTTGCGTAGTCCCGCCGCAAAACGGGAGGTGTGGGAAGATATGAAACAAGTGATGCGACGTTTAAAACAGGAGGAATCGTCATGAGTTGGTGCAAAATAGTCGGAGCATGTTTGATGTTTGCCGCCATAGTGCTGAGTGGACAGCATAGTCTCGCGGCGCAACCGATAAAAGTGAGTGATGTTCATCTCCAACTCGCGCAACGCCATTTGGAAGCAGGCCATCCATTCTGGGCGGTTAGTTCCTATCGCCGTGCCCTCGAAAGTGGGGCTGATAACCCCAATATTCATCGTAATCTATCACAGGTGTTGTATGATCTTGGTTTTGTCGATCAGGCCATTACCGAAATGGATCGGGCGATAAAAAATACTCCCGAGGCTGATTTCCTTCATATGGAAATGGGGGTGTTTTGTTTGGCATCGGGGTTGTTGCAGCGAGCGCGTACGGAGTTTAGTCGTGTTTTAGAATTGAACCCCGGGTTTTCCTATGGCTATTACTATTTGGGCGAAGTACTGTATCGCTTAGGTGATTATGATCTGGCCAGTATGGCGCTGGTGATGGCACATCGGCTTGGCTTGCCCGGATTTGATCTTGAGCGCAAATTGGTGGATATTGGTTGGCAGTTACCGGTGCAACCGTGGCGTGATGATTCACACGACTATTATTTACGCCAAATTACCCTGAACAGTCGTTCCATTGTTGATGAGGTGTTGCAGCGGCTTAGTGACGGGGAATTGTTTGAGGAGTTGGCACGCGAGAGTTCTATTGATGCCATGGCTCAGAATGGTGGTTATGTTGGTGTCATGCAGCTGGAAAGCATGTCCGCTACTTTTGCCGATCAACTGGCCGGTATTGCCAGTTTCGCAGCTCCGGTTTTACTCGAATCCGGTGATGATTATCTCATTGTCCAGCGGATTGCCCCTTTTGATGCCGTGTTGTGGCAGAAGAAGATTGTGGCTAAAAAACAGCAGCGTAAGGAAAAAATTGCTGAATATGCGGTGCAACCGGCAACGGCTGAGAAAGGCTATCTGTTGCTTAGCGGTGTGTTCAAAAACCACAATTATGCCGATCAACGGGTGGCGCGACTGTTGGCGTTAGGGATGAAAAGCTACCTGAAATCGCGTGGTGCTGGGGAACACTTGCGTTATGAGGTAATTGCCGGTCGTTTTGATCAATACAACGCAGCCGAAGACGCAGGGTCACAGTTAAAAGAGGTCGGGCTGGATTATTATATTCGCAAAGAAAATTAAGATTTACCGCAATAAGCAACCCATTCGATTTCGATAGCGCAACCTTTTGGTAATCCAGAAACCTCAACACAGGCGCGTGCCGGAGCCGGATGGGGGAAAGCGCGAGCGTAGATTTCGTTCACCTCGGCAAAGTTACTCAAGTCGGTGAGGTAGATGGTGGTTTTAACTACATGGGAAAAATCGAGATTTGCCCCGGTAAGGGCGGCCTCCATGTTGGCCATTACCCGCTCGGTTTGAGCTACGATTGACCCGCAGATCAGCTCTCCGCTGAGTGGGTCGAGGGGGATCTGACCGGAAAAAAAGACAAAGTCGCCAGCCTGAATCCCTTGAGAGTAGGGGCCGATAGCGGCTGGTGCCAACGTGGTTGTGATCGCTTTTTTCATGGAAGCTCCTGTGTTTTAGATTGTCGGTAGGAGCGACTTTAGTCGCGAAGCTTTAGATTTTGCGAACAATTCGCGGATGAATCCGCTCCTACAGGATATGTTATCATACGGTAATAGATGTTCTGTATAACCTGATGCGCCGGGAAAAGTAAAGGATAGAGGATGAAATGCAATGCACAGCCACAGCGCGTATCCGCCCATGGTGGTCATAGCGGTGATTTTTGTTTGCATGCCAAAGATTCGCTGGAGCAGATTGTTGCCACCTATGCCGATCAGGACTTTAACTGGATTGGTCTCACCGAGCACATGCCGCCGGTGACCAACGATAAACTCTATCCCGATGAACATCAGGCCGGGTTATGTGCCAGTGATCTGCTGCATCAGTTTGACCGCTATGTAAAAACCGCCCGCCGCCTGCAGCAACAATATGCTGGTAAAATGACCATATTTGTGGCGATGGAAACTGAATTTTATGCCGGTGCTGTGCCGTGGATTCATGAGTTACAGCAACTTTACAATTTTGATTATCTGGTTGGTTCAGTGCACCACGTTCAAGAACGCTGTTTCGATTTTAGCGCGGACGATTATGCTGCTACCCTCGAACTGCTCGGTGGCCACGATGCCATGTACTGTGCTTATTTTGATGCCCAGTTGGCGATGATTGAGCATCTTAAACCTGCTGTGGTTGGCCATTTCGACCTGATTCGACTACATGATCCAGACTATGCCCAGCGCTTGAAGCATCCGGCGGTAGCCGAGGTGATTGAACGCAATTTGCAGCGCATCGCTGGGCTGGGACTGATGCTCGATTTTAATGTACGAGCATTAGCCAAGGGAGCCAGTGAACCATACGTGTCGGCACCCATCCTTAAGCGGGCGTTACAGTTGGGGATTGATATTGTCCCCGGCGATGATTCCCACGGTGTAAATTCTGTGGGCGTTGGCCTTGATGAAGGTATTTCCTTGTTGTTGCAGGCGGGGTATCATTGTCAATGGCGTCAACCTATATCTGAAATATAAGTGTAAGTGTAAGTGAAAGGAATATAACTAAATGTTGATAAAAAATATTCTCGATCAGGATACTACATCACTGAGCTTCGAGTTTTTCCCGCCCAAAACCGATAAGGGCTGGCAACGGCTGTTTGAAAACATAGCTGAACTTGCGCCCCTCAAACCATCATCGGTGAGCGTCACCTATGGTGCCGGGGGAACCACCCGTAGCCAAACCAACGAGTTGGTTTTGCGCATCCAGAAAGAGACGGGAATGACAGTGGTGCCACATCTGACCTGTGTTGCTGCCAGTCGTGACGAAGTTAAGAGTATTCTTACTCAATATCAGCAGTGTGGTATCCAAAATATCCTTGCTCTACGTGGTGATATGCCGCAGGATGGTGAGATTCAGGTCTCACCGGCGGATGGGTTTGATCATGCGATAGATCTGGTGCGTTTCATCCGCCACCATTTTCCGGCCATGAATATCGGGGTTGCCGGTTTTCCCGAAGGCCATCCCGAGATGCCCAATCGCTTGCTGGAGATCGAATATCTTAAGCAAAAGGTTGATGCCGGAGCGGATTACATTGTTACCCAGTTGTTTTTCGACAATCGTGATTTCTACGATTTTTGCCAGCGCTGTGAGTTGGTCGGAATCACCGTGCCGATTATCGCCGGTATCATGCCATTGCGTAATCGCAAAGGGATGGAACGGATGGCCGAATTAGCCGCCGGAGCACGCTTTCCTGCAGAACTGCTACGTCAAGTGAATAATGCAGCCGATGAAGCAGAGGTGGAGCAAATAGGGATTGACTGGGCGACGGAACAGGTGCGGGATCTGGTGGCAAACAAGGTGCGCGGCGTCCATTTTTATACCCTGAACAGTGCTGCGGCAACGTGCGAGATTTATGAGCGCTTGGGGTTGGGGGTAGGGTAAGGCTTTCCTGTTTAGGTCATATATGATGGCGTCGCAAAAACTCACCAACTGCTGCGGCATTACAGAACCAGTCGTAATTGTTTCGCTGCTTCGATGTACAGATGAGACGTTGCATGCAATGTCTCTACAAAGACAATCACGCGCCTTGCATTTGGCGCTTTTTGCTTAGCCATCTGATTTTTTACTTATCTGCGAAAGCATTATATATAACGTGGTTAGCTTGACGAATAGAATATATTGCATACAATATTGGAGTTAGGTTTCCGAATTGCCGATTTAAACATAAACAAGGGAAGTGGATATATGCCTGATAGTAGTACGAGATCAAACACAGCAAATATGATTCTAACTTGTTGGTGTTTTTTTATACTGATATGTTCTGCGATATATCAACCAGCCAGCGCCTGTGCTTTCGAACCCATGCTACCGCGAGTATACTCATCTCAGATTGATGTTACCGACTGGTTAATGAGTGAAAAACTCGATGGAGTGCGTGGATATTGGGATGGTCGACAATTGTATTCAAGAAATGGGAATTTGTTTCATCCACCGGCATATTTTACTCGAAACTTTCCCGATTTTCCGCTGGAAGGGGAATTGTGGGGTGGTCATAACACCTTTGAGCAAACCGTTTCTACCGTGCAGCGTAAAAAAAATAATACCGGTTGGC
>JAYEOA010000053.1:0-23882 GCA_034722515.1 Thermodesulfobacteriota bacterium
TGCGTGATCGACAACCTCAGCGGTATCGGTACGCCGAAGAAGATTGGCCCCATGCTCAAGGCTGCTGATATTGTGGTGATCACCAAAGGGGATATCGTCTCTCAGGCGGAGCGCGAGGTGTTTGCCTCACGGGTGCGCCAGGTTAATCCCAAGGCGGTGATTATGCATGTGAACGGTATCACCGGACAGGGGGCGTTTGAACTGTCGACGTTGCTAGCCGAAACCGGGGAGATCAATACCTTAAAGGGTAAATCGTTGCGTTTTTCCATGCCCGCAGCGCTGTGTTCCTACTGTCTGGGGGAAACCCGTATCGGTGAAGAGTATCAGATGGGTAATGTGCGTAAGATTAATCTGGAGAATAGCTAGGAGTCTGGATCATGAATAAACCACAATTGTTTACCACAGCACTCAATCAACTGGTACAAGATGCCCCCTATCTGAACGATTTTTTTGACTCGTTTGGTTTAGTTATCTCGGAGTCAACTGACACTATTGATGCCGTTTTAGGCGGATTGAGCGCTGATCAGCTCGAAGATATGGGCTTGAGCGTCGAACAATTGCGTACCGCCCTGTGTGATTATGTCGAAGGGATGGGGGCGTTACAGCAGGGACTAGATAAGGTGGAACGATTGACCATTCGTGGTGGTTTTAATAAAGATCGCAAAGCGGAAGATTTTGAAATTGACCTTATCCCCGGTCAAATAACCTGTATCGTCGGCCCCACCGGTTCCGGAAAAAGCCGCTTGCTGGCCGACATCGAATGGGTGGCTCAGGGGGATACGCCCACCGGTCGTTATATCTTCATCAATGGGCAAGTGCCCGACGCCAAGTGGCGTTTCTCCATAGAGCATAAGTTGGTGGCGCAGCTATCGCAAAATATGAACTTTGTCATGGATTTGAGTGTTAAAGAGTTTATCCGTATGCATGCCGAAAGTCGTTTTGTCCCCGATGTGGATGATAAAATCGCCAAGATTTTGCTTCAAGCTAACGACTTGGCCGGTGAATCATTCGCGGCGGATACCCCCATCACCTCCCTCAGTGGTGGTCAGTCGCGGGCGTTGATGATTGCTGATACTGCGATTCTGAGCAAGTCCCCCATTGTGTTGATCGATGAGATCGAGAACGCCGGGATCGACCGCAAAAAAGCGTTGGCGTTGTTGATTCAAGAGGAAAAGATTGTGTTGATGGCGACCCACGATCCGATCCTCGCCCTGATGGGGCAGCGTCGTCTGGTGATTAAAAACGGTGGTGTGGCAAAAATTATCGAAACCAGTATAGCTGAACGTGCCAATCTTGAGCAATTAGAGGCTTTAGATCGTAAGTTGATGGCGTTGCGCCATCGCATTCGCCAAGGGGAAACACTGGAAGTAATTTAACTACGTGCCCAACTTAAGTGGTGCGGAGTAGTTACACTAAAACAATAATAAAGGAGAAAAATCATGCATGATGGATGCGCTGGAAACTTTGAATCAGGCCAAGATGTTTTGAATAAAATCCGTTCTATGGGGTTCAATACCCAGCCGATGCCGGCATCAATGGAGCTGAAATGTGAAAACTGTCAAGTGGAGTTTCAAATGGAGACATTTGAAGGACAATGCCCCGATTGCGGCATGGTGTACGCTGTTACTCCGTGTCACGCCGGTGATCCTGCGTCAGTGCGTGCGGCGGGAATCAATGTTTAAATTGTCATGCTGGGACGATGGGCTGGTGCTGCCCATTCCAAGGGACGCATAAACCCATCCATGGGGCTTAACTGTCGCCATCCGGGCGACAGATACCCTTTCCATGGGCAGCACCAGCCCATCTTGCAGAAGTGTAGAAATGGGGAAAGGATGGGATTGATGAAAAAAGAGCAGCGTATCGCCAAGGATGCGAAAGTTCTGCGGGCTTTTATCGCTGTTTACTGTCGGGCGCAGCATCTCAAACAGGGGATACCGGTTCATTGTCATGAACAGGGTAAAGACTATTGTGACGAATGCTATGCTTTGTTGCACTATGCTTTGCAGCGCAATGAGCGTTGTCCCCTCGACCCGAAACCAGTTTGCCGACAGTGCGCGGTGCATTGCTATAAACCGCAGATGCGCCGGAAAATTCGTGAAGTTATGAAGTTTAGTGGTATTTACTACATCAAGCGCGGACGGCTTGATTGGTTGTGGCATTATTTTTTTGATTAGCATCAATTGTAAACACACTCAAAACCTGCATGAAACAAACAGGGCACGGTTCGCCGCACCCCTACGATTTTTGTGTAGAGACGTTGCATGCAACGTCTGATTGATGCCCCTGTCCAGCAGATCAACAACGTTCCCAGGTGGGGAAAGGGTGGACACGCAGATCCGCCCCTATGTATTTATTTCATATTCGTTTTTTTTACCAATCCCGTAGTTCGCCCGTTTTTGGGTTTTTGTCCAGTTTGTCAGCAACGTCCCCCGATTTTTTTTATAGCGTTGATTTTTTTTGGTGCATCTGGTTGTATTGGACAGTTTTTGTCAGAGAAAATGCGTGCTCAAATTATATAAGGGAGTCGAAATATGAGTATTTCAGAGCGGTATCGTGAATTGGTGGCTGAAGTTCAAGTTTTGATCAAGGGTTTGCGTTCCGATGAGCAGAGCGATGCCACGGAGCGGGTATTTCGTGTGATTGACCAAGCTGTAGCCATACTTGCGGAGCATGAGGAAGAGGTGGGTGAGATACCCAGAATGCGTATTGATAGAGATTTAAGTCCAGTATTGCTGGATGCTCACAATTTGTTTGATCGGGCGCGGTTACTCCTTGAAGAGGATGAGTGCGATAAAGAGGCGGCTAAGGTGTGGGATGTTCAAAAGAAGTTGTATCGTTTACTCAACGATCTTTGATGGCGGTGTTAGAGTGTTGTCCTTCTGTACGGTACAAACTACTTGATTGCGACCGTTATTTTTTGCCTGATACAGTGCTTGATCAGCGACCTGTAGAAGTTGGTCAATATTTTTAATGCCGCTGCCGGGGTAGCAGGCCGCTCCGATGCTGACGGTAATCTGTAGTCCTCGAAGCTCGCCATTGAAATTCAATCGCTCTATGGCAACCCTCAGCCGTTCCGCGACCTCTTGCGCTCCGCTTAAGGGGGTGTCGGGTAGAACTAGAGCAAATTCTTCACCACCAAAACGGGTTGCCACATCGTAAGGCCTTAAGTATTCCTTGAGTGTCTTTGCCAGAGTGACCAGCACGGTATCGCCATTGATATGACCGTAGCTATCGTTGATTTTCTTGAAATGATCAATGTCGAGCATCAACAGTGATAATGTGTCGTGAGATCGGCTATGGCGCTGAAACTCTTTGTCTAAGGTTTTCATCAGCGTGCGCCGGTTAAACAGGCGGGTTAGCGAGTCGGTGCTGGACAAATTGAGCAATAGTCGGTTGCTGCGCTTAAGGTTGTCCTGCATGGTTTTCATTTTCAGCTGAACTTTTATTCGTGCTACTAGCTCGCCATCATCAAACGGTACTACGATATAGTCGCTGGCTCCTTGTTCAAGGAGTTCAATTTTGGTCTTGGTATTGTTATCCGAGGTGAGGATAATTACGGGAATATCGCACCATTCATCATTTAGTTGTAATCGACGCAGCAATTCAATGCCAGACAGCTCGTACAACTGTAGACCACATAGGATAACATCAATCTCGTTGTTTTGCATAAAGGTCAAACCTTCAAGGCCGCTACTGGTTTCAAAGTAGGAGTTGAAGGGGGAAGTTTCTTCCAGTGTTTTGATGATTTTATGCCGAAGGATGCTGGAATTGTCGATGATCAGGACGCTTGGTCCCATATTTTTATGTTCCTAATAGTTAAATGTGATCTGCTGTTTTTTTATAAATGCGAATGTGCGATACAGGTTATATCGACAACCAACTATTCTGACTTTATAGCGTTTTTTGCTTGTCTTTGTAAAGTGGCGTATTTTTTTATTGAAAGCGCTATTTAATTTCTCCCATCAGGCGTTATACTGGTGGTATGCGTAAAACTGAGAGGAGAGCAAAATGGCACTGATGAAAACATGGTACGATGTGGCAGGCGCAGCGGACAAGTTTGGTATTAAAAAATCGACGTTGATGTTTTGGGTTGATGAGGGCTTGGTACGTTGTGAACGTGAGGGTGGCGATGTGGTGCGGGTGCATATTGACGATGTGCGTATGCAGGTTGCGGATATGATTAACGAGGATGCCAAGGAGTAAACGGATCGATGATAACGTGTGATGTGGTGGTAATTGGTGGGGGAATTGTTGGTACGGCAACGGCTTTGGCGTTAACGGAGCAGGCACCTGGGCGGCGGGTTGTGGTGCTGGAGAAAGAGGCGAGCCTCGCTCGCCATCAAACCGGTAACAACAGTGGTGTGATCCATTCGGGACTTTATTATCGACCCGGTTCCCTCAAGGCGCGTAATTGTGTCGAAGGGCGTGACGCGCTGTACCGTTTTTGTGCCGAGCACAAGGTTCCCTGTGAGAAGTGTGGCAAGGTGGTTGTCGCAACACACGAGGGGGAGCTTGCCGCGCTGGATGAACTGGAGCGGCGGGGCAATGCCAATGGTTTGCAAGGGCTGGAACGCCTTGATGCTGATGCCCTGAAACGCCATGAGCCACATGTTGCCGGTATTGCCGGATTATTGGTACCAGAAACAGGTATTGTCGATTATGTTAAGGTCACGCAGGCTTATGCCCGATTGGTGGAGCAGCGTGGCGGGCAGATTATGACCAATGCCGAGGTTCATAAAATTACTGCGCTGGATGAAGGGTTTGCCTTGACCACGGCACATGGAACAATACACGCCTCGTTTGTGATCAATTGTGCCGGTTTGCAGTGTGATCGCGTGGCGCGAATGTGTGGTGTTGAGCCGGGTTTGCGGATTATCCCGTTTCGTGGTGAATATTATAAGTTGGTGGACGGGCGTCGATCACTGGTGAAAAATTTGATCTATCCGGTTCCCGATCCGGCGTTTCCATTTCTTGGAGTTCATTATACGCGAATGATCGATGGTGAGGTGGAGGCGGGGCCGAATGCGGTATTGGCGTTTAAGCGCGAGGGCTATCATACGCTGAGTTTTTCTTTGCAGGATACGTGGGAAACCTTTAGTTACCCCGGTTTTCTTAAGCTGGCGCGGCGTTTTTGGAAGGTTGGTTTGCAGGAATACCGTCGTTCGTGGTGCAAAAAAACCTTTGTACGCGATTTGCGTCGCTTGCTGCCGGAACTTAACGCAGAAGATGTTTATCGCGGTGGCGCCGGTGTTCGCGCACAGGCTGTGGCAGAAGATGGCACCATCCTCGATGATTTTCAGATTATTGAACAGCCGGGGATGGTGCATGTGCTCAACGCACCGTCGCCTGCAGCCACTGCTTCGTTAAGTATCGGTCAAGCGGTGGCCGCTAAAGCGGTCGTTCATTTTTCGCTGTAAGAAGCTGAGATTACTAAAAAATGGGGCGTAATATCTTGAATGGCCAACTGGCCTGAATTGATATTGCGCCCCGTTTGTTTGAGTTGTTTGGCTGGAACGTTACTTGAGCGGACGGCCATTCATCTGCTTGAGTTTGGCATGAGTTGCGCGTAATAGCCGCTCGGTGGTGTTCCAATCAATGCACTTGTCGGTGATGGAAACGCCGTACTTGAGTTGTTCTGGATTAGCGATGGACTGGTTGCCTGCTTCGAGGTTGCTTTCAACCATTAGTGAGTTGATGCTGGAGTTACCCGCAGAGATTTGATCGAGAACGTCATTGATGACTATCTCCTGGCGGTTGTGATCCTTGTTAGAATTGGCGTGGCTACAGTCAACCATAATTGCCGGACCAAGGTTGCGAGCAGCTAACTTTTCGCTAGTGACAGCGATGGCATCAGCTTGGTAGTTAGGGCCGCTACTGCCGCCACGTAATACGATATGAGCATGGGGATTACCGCATGTTTTGACGATGGATGTTCGCCCGTGATTGTTGATGCCGAGAAAACTGTGCTCGTGTTGCGATGCACTCATGGCATCCATGGCGATTTGCAGGTTGCCATCGGTGCTGTTTTTAAAGCCGACGGGGAACGACAGGCCGCTCGACATCTCGCGGTGGGGTTGTGACTCGGTGGTGCGAGCGCCGATGGCTCCCCAACTGATGAGATCGGCAAAGTACTGCGGAGTGATGGTGTCCAACATTTCTGTAGCGATGGGGAGACCTAAATCGGTGATGGCACAGAACAATTGGCGGGCGATACCCAACCCTTTGGATATTAAATGGGTGTCGTTAAGGTCGGGATCGTTGATCAACCCTTTCCAGCCGACGGTAGTGCGTGGTTTTTCAAAATAAACCCGCATGGCGAGGAGCAGTTGGTCGTCGAGTTCGCTAGCTAATTTGCCGAGTTTATTGGCGTAGTCGAGAGCGGCGATGGGATCATGGATGGAACATGGGCCAACCACTACCATAAGGCGCGGATTGCGATTGTGGATAATGTCCTGAATCTGATTACGGGCGCTGGCGACAAATGCGGCGGAGGCTTCTGATAATGGAAATACTTGTTTGAGTTGTTCCGGTGCAATAACTTCGGTGATACTGCTGACGTTGAGATTATTTGTTTGTTGCATGATTGATTGTTCCCCTTGTGGCTTCATGTTAGTTTGATGCTGGCGGTGGACGACAGCCCTTGCGAATACCCTAGCCTGTTCGTCAACAGATGTCAAAAACTCTGGGCGTAAACGGGCTGAATTGTTACTAAAATTAATCAGTTTTTGGTCGTGTTAAAGTATTGCCGCTGCTGGATCATGCTGTTATAAATAGCATGAATCGCAGCGTTCGAAACCGTGGATGGAGAGACGTTTTTTAGTGAATTTTATGTTAATTGAAAGTGAGAAGAAATGATTATGCGCGAGTTGTTTTTGGCGGTGGCCGGTCTGGTTGATCTGGTGTTCACCATCTATATTTTTATCCTTGTTGCCCGGGCGTTGATCTCTTGGGTTAACCCTGATCCTTACAATCCGATTGTCCGATTTTTACATTCGGCAACAGATCCGGTTCTAACCCGTATGCAACGCTTGATCCCGTTGCAGTTTGGTGGCATGGATTTCTCGCCGCTGGTATTGTTGTTGGCGCTGTCATTTTTCCAGCGCATAATCACGGCTACCCTTGCTTCGATTGCTTACAGTTTTTAACCGGTATGAATGTGCTGAGTCAACCTGCGTGGGTTGTTGAACATGGCGATGGCGTGGTGTTGGCGATAATGGTTCAGCCACGCGCCAGCAAAAATCAATTGTGCGGAGTACAAGGGCAAGAATTAAAGGTGCGCTTGACCTCTCCGCCCGTGGATGGAGCCGCCAATAAGCTGTGCCGCGAATATTTTGCCAAATTACTCGGTTGCTCGAAAAGTCGGGTGTCGTTGCAACGTGGGCATAAAAGTCGTCATAAGCGGTTGCTGGTTGAAGGGCTATCGTGTGCTGAAGTTTTACAGGTGTTGAATGGACTGCTCGTATAATTTATTTCTTGGGAGGAACGATCATGCAACCGTTTGTTTTTCATAATCCAACAAAAATTGTTTTTGGCTCACAAATGGTCAAAAAAGTAGGTAAGAACACCGCCGCTTATGGCAAAAAGGCTCTGCTGGTTTATGGCCAAAACAGCATCAAACGCAGTGGTGTTTACGATCAGGTGACAGCGTCACTGAGTGTTGCCGGGGTCAGTTGGGTCGAACATGCCGGAGTGAAATCTAATCCTGTGCTCAGTCATGTACGTGCGGGCGTTGCCCTCGCTAAAGCTGAACAGGTGGATGTCATTGTGGCTGTTGGTGGTGGTAGCGTGTTGGATGAAGCGAAAACCATTGCCGCCGGAGCCATGACCGATGGGGATGTGTGGGATTTTTTCAACGATAAAGCCTATGTAAAGCAGGCGTTGCCCCTGATCACGGTGCTGACCTTGGCGGCAACAGGTTCGGAGATGAACAATGGCGGCGTGATCACCAACGAAGACACGCAGCAAAAGTTTAATATCGGCTCCCCGCAGTTATTTCCCAAGGTGTCGATCCTCGATCCCTGTTTAACCTATACGGTGCCGGCGGATTATAATGCCTATTCGGGGGTTGATGCGATCTCCCATCTCCTCGAAGGATATTTTACCAGCGCCGATCAGGTGACGCCATTGCAGGATCGTTTTGTCGAGGGGCTGATTAAAACCATCATGCAGAGTACCGAGCAGATTCTCGCAGAGCCGGATCATGCCGAGGCGCGAGCCACCATGATGTGGGCGGCCACTCTGGCTCTCAATGGATTATCGACGGCGGGGATCGGTGGCTACGGTTTTCCCAATCACATGATTGAGCACTCGCTGAGTGCGTTGTACGATGTTGCTCACGGTGCCGGATTATCCATTGTGATGCCGGGTTGGATGGCTTACAAGGCGCAGCAGCAACCGGCTAAATTTGCCCAATTCGTCAGTGAGGTGTTCGGTTGTAGTGGTGGTAGTGAGCAGGAGCGTGCATTGTATGCCGCTGAAGCTCTGAAACAGTGGTTCCGCAAAATTGGTAGCCCGGTTACGCTGGCAGAGGAGAAAATCTCGGCACAGGATATTCCGGCAATTGCGGATAATGCCACCATGTTGGCGCAGAAGTGGGGATTGAAGGAATATAATGCCGAGGTGATTGCTGATATCCTCCAGCGTTGCCGTTAGGAGGATGTCGGACTGATTGACTGTTTATTAGTGAAAATGGGGGCAACGTATCGTAAGCGGATGCGTTGCCTTCGTTTTTTTTTTAGGGAACTGCTATTGAACTGCAGGAGCCGGTTTTTCTTTCACCTTGGTCTCCGGGAAGTTCTGAGCAATCTTTGTCATGGCGGTCTGTACTTCGGTTTGCATGGTGGAAAATCCCTCTTCACTCAGTTGCAGCATCGTTTCATCCAGCCGGTGTATTAGTCCCTCTTTTTCAATTAGATTAAGGGCTTTGACCAACGTCAGTTTGATCTTGTTTTCCGCCGTAGTATCGCCGACCATCTCGGTAAATTTACTGGCCAGTTCAACATTTTTCGTATTGATTAGTGATTTTTGAGCAAACGGCTCATTGGCTCGTTTGACGAATTTGCTCAAAAATAAAAAAATTACCGTTCTCCATAATTGTTTGTTATGTGAAGCCATCGTAAGTCATCCTTTTTTGTTGAATAATTTCACTTAAGTATTTGCTGATAATACTCTTTATTCGTTCGAATTAAAGCATAAAAGTTTATGGTTGTTGGGTAATGGAAATGCGACCATGGCTAAGTTCAGTAAGATGGAGCTTGAACGCTTCGATGTGCTCCCGTGGTAGCTGTAGATCTATTTGCACCTGATCGGTGTAGCTGTGTTGCTCGATTTTTACCTCGTAGTTTTTATACAGTCGCTGTACTTGCTCCAAGAGTGAATAATCGAGGATAAGCTGCAAGGGTCGGTAGTCGATTTTATCAACGGTTGGCAGACTGGCTAAGGCGTGCAGCACTGCGCCGGTGTAGGCGCGAACCATTCCTCCTTTGCCGAGGCGGATTCCACCAAAATAGCGGCTGACCACCACGGTAATATCGCCGATGTTGGCATGAAGCAGGGTGGTGAGCATCGGTTTGCCAGCTGCTCCTTGTGGCTCCCCGTCGTCACTCATTCCGGCTTCCATGGTGCAGCCGGGAGCTCCGATTACCCGCGCCCAGCAGTTGTGGTTGGCATCGGCAAACTCCTGTCGAATTTGCCGGACAAAGACTCGGCTCTGTTCACGATCCGCTGTCGGCATAACGGTGGTGATAAAGCGACTACGCTTCACCTCTGTTTCAACCCGATGCCACTTGGCTGGCACCGGGTAGCGATTATGACTCATTGTTGATTGAAGGAAACTTCAACATCGGTACGGTGTTCGGGGTTGATCTCCCATAGGGTTTTCGCTGTGAAATTGAATTTGCTGGCGATTAGTACATCGGGAAACTGAGCAATGCGGATATTGTAAAGGTTGATGTATTCGTTAAACAATTCGCGCCGGTCGGCAATCTGATCTTCCAGCTCGCTGATACGATGACCCAAGCTGCTGAAGGCGGCATCGGCCTTGAGGTCGGGATAGCTCTCGGTAACGGCAAAGAGTGATTTAAGGGTGTCGGTCAGCATGTTTTGTGCGTTGAGTTGGTCGGTTTCACTTCGTGCTTCGCCCACCATGGAACGGGCTTTGATTACCGCTTCCAGGGTGCTTTTTTCGTGTTTCATGTAGCCCTCGCAAACCTTAATTAACTTAGGCAGTTCATCAAAGCGTTGCTTGAGTAGCACATCGATGTTGCTCCACGATTTGTCGGTTTCGTTTTTTAGACGAACCAAGCCGTTGTAGATCATGATTACGTAGCCGATAAACATTGCCACTATGAGTAATAAAACGCCGAAAACAATTAATGCAGCCATATAAAACTCCTGAGTTGGAAAGGGTGAAATACCTGGTTAAAATAAGTGAAAATATGTTCCGCCGCGCACCAGAGCCCAGATAAATGTGGCTACCCCGGTAATGAGTAGTGGTGGTACATACCAACTATAATTGCGAGTTAAGTGGGCTTCCGATGCGGTTTCAGCGATGATGAATGGTAATCCTTTTTGCGGTGGTGCTCCAATTACCAATTGCTGGTTGCTGCGCTGTTGTCCTCGATGTAGTTTTTCATGTAATACCTGCTGCTCCATATCACTTCGAGCCTGATCCCACTCGGCGGCATCGATGTTTCCATCACCGTCCTGATCATAGCGCATCAGTTTGTTGCGGTCAGTTTTTAAATCCCGTAATTTTTTGGCAACATTCTGGCGCATGTTTCCCCGTCCTTTATCCAGCACTCGGGCAAAACCCATCACGTACAAGGTGCACCCTTCGTGGAACACTTCCTCTTTCCATTTTTCGTAGGGGTTGGCTTCACTATTGCTGGTGAAGAGGATATTGCTTTGACCGGGGAATCCTTCTATGCTGGTTTTGGGGCTGAGTTTTGCCCCTTGAGGATCGATACTGATTTGGCCGCTATCATCTTCAAGGAGAAATGGGACGGTTCCGCTAGTGGTGACTTGGGACAGTTTCCATTGTTTATCACGATTGGTGCGCCGATAGCGTTTTAAACAATAATATACACAGGGTAGTTGCGAAATGGGTGAAACTAAGGCGTAAGCGCGTTTAGCTTGACCGTGAACTTCAATCATCCCCATGGCAGCCGAACGGGTTTTACTGGTTGGGGTTGCCTCGATACGTCGTTTTAAACGCCAGTAGTGGATAGCAGCCCACAGCGAGCCCGCAGATATAAGCGCTGGGATAAGGCCGGTATTGATACCGTATTGGTACAATAGCGATGGCAGGGTTTCGTGCCTGTCGCTGAGAAATACCACGAGGATACCGACGCTGGCGGCAACGACGCGCCACAGGGTAAAGTGGAGCTTAATGCCCGATCTTGTTTCAACATCAGGTGGTGGCGGCAGCTGTGGTGAGGTGTTTTTTGTTGTGCTGTGAGTCTCTTCTATCTCGTGATCGGTTTTAGCTCCCGCCATTGTGCCGGTCATCGGTTCCACTATTGCGTCTGTTACTTCAGCTAAGCCAACCTTGTCGAGCAGTTCAGCAGCAACGGGGAGCGGTGTTGCCGGGGCGTCGTTATGGCTGACGTTATGTTGTGTGATATCGAGTACCAGCCATCCATAACGGGTCAGGGCGGATAAGTTGCCTTTGTGATCGGTTGGGGTACTGGTTTTGTGTAGTTGGCAGTCGGGAAGGGAACCGAGGCTAAAGTGGCGGTTGATCTCCAACGGGGCGGCATATTCATTAATTTGTTCAAGTAGGCTGGCAAGATTGCCGTTGCGGCTCATACTTGTTTTGTCGCCAAGCTGTTTGTGATCAAAACTGCCGGGAAAGATGCGCACAGCCTGAGTTGTCAGGTTGTTGTCGTCATTGTCTTTTTTGTGCCAGTATAGATCAATAACGGGTGAATGCTTGAAAATCTCCCGATGTAGTTCTTGCTCATCCATTGGTGTCGGCGCACCGCCGCTATAGGTGGTGTGTACCAGTAATCGCTTAATTTGTTTTTCAGCCAACTGGCCGGACATGTCGGCGACAATGGCCAGTAGTGCGGTTCCATGTTCCAAAATGAGATCATCGCTGTGGGTTCGAAAAACGATTTGCTCAGGCTGGATAGTTAAACCCTTGATTCGCTGTGGGGTAAACTGTGGCACTGTGGGTTGCAGGAGCCAGTGCTCAACATGGTGCTGGCGAAGTAAGTTTGCCAGGGGGCGTAAGTGGTCCGCTGTCCCCTTGGCGAGCTGAGCTAAACCGCTGCCGATCAATCGTTGTCGCACAGTGTATGAATCTAGTGCCCCAACCTTTGCCAGTTGTTGGATAAGAGGTGCTAATCGTTTCTGATCATAGCTTGCCGAAACAAGGAGGGTATGTTCAGTGCTCGTTTTTTGCGTCATCTGTTATCACCTGTTGTTGGTGTTGATATTGAGCAACATTGCAACTTTTTACCACCATGGCAAATGCCATCAGCGCCAGAATCAGCAGGAAAAAACCGAGATAGTTTTCATGTTTGAGATGTTTTGAATCTTTCATATTGTTAGCCCTTTGTTGTTAGATTGTAATTTATTAAGTCGTTAATGATTATCGCAGCTCCGATCATTCGCGCTCTGGAGAATTATCCCTTATCCATTATCAGTTGGTCTATCCAAGTAAAATAGCTACCCAGCGCAGATCATCTGTAGCTTCCAAGGCAATTTTTACAATCATGGTTAGTGGCACCGAAAGCAGCATACCAACGGGGCCAAGAACCCAACCCCAAATGACCAATGAGAGCAGGACGACAAGGGGGGATAGCCCCAGTTGTTTGCCCATGTAGCGTGGTTCAACCACGTTGCCAACGATAACATTGACGCCGACATATCCTGCCACAACCAGCAACGACTGACTGACGCCATGCTGGATCAGACCCAGAAGCAATGGGGGAACGCTGGCGATAATTGAGCCAATATTCGGCACGTAGTTTAACATAAAGGCAAATAGCCCCCACAATACCGGGTAATCGATGTCGAGGAACATAAGCCATAAGGTGATGCTAATCCCTGTTAGCAGGCTAACGGCCGTTTTTATCACCAAATAACGTTGCACGCTGCCGGTGATGCGGTTGAACTGTGCAAACGATTGTTCTGGATCGCCCAACGCTTGGTGGAGTTTGCGCGGCATTGAGCTAGCTTCAAACAGGATGAAAATCACCGTTAGCAGGATGAGAAATCCATCCGTAAGGACAGCACCTACACCACTGAGGGTGTTAGCGGCGATCTTCATCGCGGCACTGGGGTCAAAATAGTCCAGCATAATTTGAGATGAAATATCGATGCCGTGTTGATTTAGCCAACCAAACAGTGCCCGGGTTTCTTCATGCAGTCGTTGTTGGTACGTAGGTAAGGTTAGGGAAAAGTCGTGCAGTGAGGTGCCAATAAATAACGCTAACAGTAGTCCCATTGCCAGTGACATGCTGACCACCAACAGAATGTTGACAGTTGTTGGAATATGTCGTTTTCCCAGCCAGTTTAAGATGGGTAGACATAGAATGGCAATGAATGCCGATAGCAAGAATGGAACGACCAGATTCTGAGCGCTCTTCAAGCCGGCGATAATAATCACCATACACGCTGCTGATGTCAGGAGTGTAGTGCCTTTGGGGCAGTTGGGTGTGGTTGCCATAGATAATACGACCTCGTTGGATTAAGTGCTAACCATGATTCTAAACCAGATTAGTTGGTGGGTTCAATGTAAATTTCGGCATCAAAAGATATCAGGGATGAAAAGTTTTTTCAGAAGCGAATTTATTTGCGATTATCTTGGCAGTGGGCAGTAATTATGTATAATTGATAAAGTTGTTTGTGTTGTTGACGAAAGGTTAGTTGGTGATGTGAATATTGGTGATGATAAAGGGGGAATGATGCTTTTGTGACAATGTTGTTTGCTTTTGGCGGGGGTTTTGTTTAGTGCTATTTTTTTTTGCGTCACAGGCGCAAGCGGTAAACTGGTTTATGCTTCAGGGTACCGAGGACGTAGGGGCATCAAAACTGCGCTTTGGCGGATTTGCCTTGATGGATTACCAAAACTTCGGTGGCGGTGATCTCCCTGCTGGGCCTTTTAAGGGGCAACCGCTGTTAGCGGGTCGGGTCGGTCCCAATCTGCAGTCATCGGCAGAAACTAATTTACGCAAACTCCAGTTGGGAATTTGCGGTGCGTTGACCGATGATATTGCTTACAGTGTGAAAACCATTAGTGGCAATAATGTGGTGACCGGAATCGATGATGGCAACAGAATTCGCGTTGTTGAATCAAGTTTGACCTTCAACTATATTCCGGGAGCGCGGCTGCGAGTTGGTCTGTTTAAAGCTCCAGGTGCCGAAGAATCCCTCGGATTTTTGCCGCCCTGTTTTTATATCAATTTGACTAATATGACCAATATGTTGATGCGGGAACGGTTTTTTAAGGCAGATGGAAGTGATCCGAGTGATGATAATTCACCGACTTTTATCGGTTGTTGCCGCGATATCGGTTTGATGTTTTTTGACGCATTCAGGGTGGCGCAATGGGAGCTAAGTTACGCCGCTATGCTGGCTAACGGCCACGGTATGCGCTTGCATGATGATAACGATAACCCCGACGCGTATCTGTATCTTTCGGCAGAGTATTTGTTTAATGCGGGGAAAATGATCCACCGTCAAGGCTGGAAACTGTTTGGCTGGTATCAGGATGGACAGCGCAGCCTTGAAGTGGGGTTGCCCCATGATGAAAAAGAGTTCCGCCGCTGTCGTTACGGTGTCGGCACCTCCCTGTTGTGGCGTGATTTTCGTTTTACCTGTGAAATGACCAAGGCTGATGGGATGATTTTTTCCGGCACCGATGCTGGTTCGATCCCCGGCAGTGTGAGTAACAACGGTCAGTTGGTTTCTAGCTACAATGTGTGTCCCGAAGATCAAGCCCTCGGTTGGTATATCGATTGTGGCTATCAACTGTTGCCGAAATTTTGGTTAAGTGCCCGTTACGACCGTTTAGATCTTAACACCGAAACAGCACTCGAACGGGAATTTGAGACGGTGACATTGGGAGTATTGTATCAATTCAATCGCCATATCCGGGGGAAATTAAATTACGAATTTCGCCACGGCTGCGCTCCCCATGAGCAGACAACCTCGGTGGCAAACCAGATTTTAGCTGATTTGCCTGATCGTTTTTCAGCCCAGCTACTTTATATGTTTTGATCGAGACCATCGAGACCAATGGCGATTGATGACTAAGGCGATGAGCAAAATGGTTGATCCGGCCAGGAGCTGTGGCCAGTCGATCTGCTCATGAAAAACGAGCGCAGAGCACGCAATGGCCAAGGGTATTTTCAAGTTGTTACACACGGCCAGAGTTCCCGTGTCCACCCGTCTGGCTCCGTAATTCCACAAAAAGAAACAGATTCCCGAAGCGAGAATGCCTAAATAGAGTAGTGATAATATCTGATTCATGCTCAGGGTTGGGATGGTCAATGAACCCGAACTGGCAATGACCGGAATGGTACTGATAACTGCACCGAGGTAGAGCAGTGAAAAGACGTTAAGATCTGTGGTGGATAAGCCTTTCATCACCTTTTTGTAGGCGACTTGACCAAAGGCAAAGCTTAAGTTGGCGGCCTGAATCAGTAAAAATCCGGTGCGAAACTCATCGTGATGCAGGTCGCGATATAAAATAACGCTAGTGCCCAGAACGGCTAATAGAGCTGCATACATAAAGCGGCGATGAAACTTTAAGCTAAACAGATCATTGACCAGCGTGACATAGACAGGGGTGAAGATGGTGAACAACGCTACCTGGTAAGCTTTCAGGTAGTGGAACGATGCCGTATATGTCATGTACATGACACCGTACTGAATTGCACCAATCACCAGTAATGCTACCATGGTTGTAAGGCGGCAGTGTTTTAGCCGGGTAAATGGGAGAAACACCAGCCACGCAAGTAATAGGCGAGTTGCGGCTACTAATATGGGGTCGAGTCCGACCAGTTGGCCCTTGATTAATCCAAATGAAAAGGCCCAGATCAACGAGACGAGCAATAATGATGTCATGATTGATACATAAATTATATAAGGGGAGTTGGGGCTGATAGTTTGCCTGAAGTGATATTGTCACGACTGTGAATGGTCGTTGATGACGCGTACCCTACTGGGGCAGGCTCATACGGTTTTTACCATTCTTTTTCGAACGGTAGAGACCAGCATCGGCAATGGCGATAATCTGATGTTCGGTCAAATTAGCAGTTTTAGGGCAGTATATTGAAATGCCCAGGCTGATGGTTACCGAAATTTTTTCCCCCTTCCAGTCCATACTTATTTGGTCAATGTTGGTGCGTAACCGTTCAGCGATATCCGCAGCAACGTCCAAAGGAGTTTCCGGTAAAAATACAGCAAATTCTTCACCACCGTAGCGAGCAACTATGTCGGTATTACGCACGGTGCTTAGGGAAGTTGTCGCTATTTGCTGGAGCATTTTGTCGCCGGCTTGATGTCCGTAGGTGTCGTTGACACGTTTAAAGTCATCGATATCAAACATGATAAACGAGAAAACGCTATTATAGCGTGCTGCACGTTGGAGTTCGCGGTCAAGATGGTCGTGTAGATAGCGCAAATTATATAAACCGGTCAAGCTATCCTGAAATGCCATTCGGCTGAGTTCAGCATTGGCCGCACTGAGTTCGGCACTGGCTTTTTGGGCCTGTTCTTTTTCTTGTTGATACTGGTTTGCTAACTGGTGATTGGACAGGTTGAGATTTGACAGTGCCTCGTTCGCTTCTTGCAAAATTTGGGCGGCACTTTTGGTCAGTTCGCCGGGGATGTCAAAAAAGGAGAGAATCTCGCTATTCTGTTCAGAGATCTCTTCTATTAGTTTATTTATGGTGGTGTCGCTGAGATTGTAGTTTTGATTTAGCTCCTCGCGAAATTCCTTGAGTTTTTTCGGGGCTGGGCGGCCATGGAAAACAGCGGATAGCTTGTCGGCAAGGTTAATGACACGTGCGGAGCATGCTGCATCGCTGGGGGCTAAATGTGGCTGTTGATGGAAGACGATGGGGGTAGTGATCTTTTCAGGAAGCCCCCACAGGCTAAGGATTTCACTGCCGAGCTCAGCATGAGAAAGACCAAAACGATCTTGTTCGACACTATTGAAGCTGCGTTCATCATGTCGGTTCCCGTCGAAGATATCTCGGTAGCTTGGTAAGCAAATGCTGGCAATCAGGATGCCGATATCGTGTAGGAGAGCGGCAATAAAGATGTGGTCGTTGTTGCGACAGATTTTTTTCGCAATAATGCTCGCACCAACGGCTGCTGTTACCGCCCGTTTCCAGAAGTAGTCGAAATCAAACTCATCACCCAAGGATTTCTTGAAGTTACCGACAAGAATAAAGGATAGGGCGACATTGGTGAGTAGGCCGATACCCATCCGTGTGAGTGCTTTATTTAGGTTGTCAATACGAGTTTGTGGTGCTATCAAGGGTGAGTTGGCAATGCGTAGGATACGGGTTGTCAGGGCGGGGTCGGTGGTAATAAGTTCGGTCAGACGTGAAAATGAGGGCTCCTCTTTGTTTACCTCTTCGAGTATCCGCATCGCCATTGCCGGCGGAGTGGGGAGACGGATGCTTTGATTGTTTGCTAATAGCTGATCAATGGCTGACATAGATTTGACCTCCTCGCGCCAACTTAACATAGATGTATGTTGTTTTCCCACAAAATATCCATTGTCTGCCAATTTATTTAAATATTTAAATGTGACACGGTATGACATTGATCCTGCGGCTCATTTCTTGACAAAAAGGGCCATGCTGATTTAGGCTTAGCGGCTGATCAATGTTAGCCTGAAGCTGTGCATCGATCATTTGTAATTGATTGTCTTCCTGCTTGTTTGCTGATGGCGTGTTGGTGGGCAACGTCAGGCGTTAAAGGAGCTTAGCTATGCCGTTGTATGAGTATGAGTGTTCGCAGTGCGGGTTGGTTTTTGAAGCACGACAAAAGTTTTCCGATCCTGTGTTGGAGGTGTGTCGTGAGTGTGGCGCTGCAGTTAAAAAAATGATCTCCCATGGTGGTTTTGCTCTGAAGGGTGGTGGTTGGTACGAGCAGGGTTATTCGTCCGCTAAATCTGCCCCTGCTTGTTCTGCACCGTCGGCTGGGAGTTGTAGTGGTTGCCCGAAGGCGTCGGGCGGCTAACGGTATAGCCGCTCCTGTAGTACGATGTTTTTCAGAATCAACACCATTTATTTGGAGGTTAGTATGAGTAAATTGATTGATGGAAAAGCCCTTGCCGCACAAATGCGTGAGCAGATGGCACAGCGTGTTCAGGAGTTAATCGGCAGGGGGGTAACTCCGGGTTTGGCTGTGGTGCTGGTGGGGGAAGATCCGGCCAGTCGTGTTTACGTGACGATGAAGGAGAAAGCCTGCGCGGCAACGGGAATATATTCTGCTGAGCACAAGCTCTCGGCAGAGACAACCCAGCAAGATTTGTTGGAGCTGGTTGATCAACTGAACAATGATGAGCGCATCGATGGAATTTTAGTCCAGTTGCCATTGCCGGATCATATTGATGAGGAGTGTGTTCTCAATGCGATCTCTCCATTGAAGGACGTTGACGGCTTTCATCCTTTTAGTGTTGGTTGTTTAGCGACGGGTAATCCAACCTTCCGCTCTTGTACACCTTATGGGGTGATGAAGATGCTGGAGTCGATTTCGTATGATTTGAACGGCAAAGAGGTTGTTGTAGTTGGGCGTTCTAATATCGTTGGTAAGCCGATAGCACTTATGTGTCTGGCTGAAAATGCCACGGTAACTATCTGCCATTCGCGCACCAAAGATCTACCTGCTCATGTCGGTCGAGCCGATGTTGTTATTGCTGCCGTTGGTCGTCCTGAAATGATCAAAGGTTCCTGGATTAAGCCGGGCGCAGTGGTGATTGATGTCGGTATTAACCGTGTTGGTGGTAAAAAACTAGTTGGAGATGTTGAGTTTGCCGCTGCCGCTGAGCGAGCCAGTTATATTACTCCCGTTCCGGGCGGTGTCGGACCGATGACCATCACCATGCTGTTGTTCAATACCATCCAAAGTGCCAATCGGCGGGTGGTGGTCTAGTGATAATTGATAATTGATAATGTAGGGGTCGATAAATTCGTAACAGGTATTGATGAAGAAAAGGGAGTCCTTGTGACTCCCTTTCTTATTGGCGATAGATCCTCGGTTTACTGCGCCCGAGGCTGTACTCGAAGTAGGCGTTGATCGTCAATTGATCGTCTGGGTAGCTTTGGGGCAGGGCGCCGTAAGGTTGCCCTTTAAAGATTGCCGCTATCGCTTCGCGATCTAGGCGTTCGTGCCCAGAAGCTGAGATGAGCTTCACATCGTCAACACTACCATCGCGGTTGATGATGATCTTTAATAATGCCAGCCCCTGCTGACGGCGTTTAATCGACTCTTCAGGATAATTCCATACCGAGTAAATTCCCTTTTTGAATCTATTGAAAAACGAAAACAATTTATCTTGTCTCATGTTGAGCAAAGTTTCATCACCATTTTCGATATTGGGTCGATGTTTAACTTGAGCTGGGCGGGCGATGTCGGCGGCGGCATTTTTCCCGGATTGTAATAGCTGCTTTAACGTAGGTAGTGCTTTGGGTTGGGCTATCGGTAGCTCAGCTGTAACGGTTTGATGTTGTTGCTGGACAATGCTCTGCGGTGGTGTTTCTTTGGGTTGTTGTGGTTGTTCCCGCATTACGACAGGCACGCTGTCTTTGGGAGAACTATCCTCCGGGGCATCTCCTCTGGGGGCTTGTTCTTTAACAACCTTCTGATCAACAGCACCCTGCCGTTTAGCGTCATGAGCTGGTTGCTGAGGTTGAGGCTGTTGCGGTAGCACTGTTTCGCGCTGGGGTTCTGCCGGTAGCATTTCAACGAGGAGTGGTTGCGGTTTAGTTTGTTGTGGCTGGGTTGTGGGCGATGATAGTGATAGGCTGAGCAAGTGAATAATCAGCGATACAATTAGGCCGATTAGTAGTGAGTAGTGGGAGTTGTTAACAGTCATGGTCTCGAATACAGTTTGGTATGTTAAGTCGGTAGCAACGAAGAATTATTTTCACTATAGCACCATCCTATTTGTTTTTGCGAGACCTTCATGTATGTAACTGTAGTTTTTGGCGTAGTCTTGGCGGCTGCCAGAATTCGGTTGACGTGTGTTTTGTGAATCAGGTATAAATTTAGGTGTAATCAAACTATGTTCTAAAAACAGGAGGAGGAGAAGATGGATCTGGTTGAACAGATTAAAGCTAAAGCTCGCACGAATGTGCAGACCGTTGTTTTACCCGA
Organism: Thermodesulfobacteriota bacterium; assembly: GCA_034722515.1. Lineage (GTDB taxonomy): Bacteria > Desulfobacterota > Desulfuromonadia > Desulfuromonadales > Desulfuromonadaceae > Desulfuromonas. Next base: position 20,347 of record JAYEOA010000053.1, read on the forward strand.
GGGTTATGATGACCGTATGGTTGAGGCCGCAGGACAGATTGTTGCCAATGGCTTGGCTAACATTGTCTTGCTTGGGGATCCCGACGTGTTAAACGCCAAAGCTGCCGAGCTCAATGTTAGCCTCGATGGTGTTACATTGTTGTTGCCTGCCAGCGCACCGCAGTTGGATGATTATGTTGCGCAGCTGATGGAATTACGCAAGAAAAAGGGGTTGACTGAGGAGCAGGCACGTGAACTGCTGACTGCTGATGATAACCTGTTCTTTGCATCGATGATGGTGCGTAAGGGTGATGCGGGTGGCGCTGTTGCCGGTGCGTTCAATACTACGGGTGATGTTTTACGGGCGGCCTTTCAGGTAATTGGTACCGCACCGGGAATGCAAACGGTATCGTCAGTATTTCTGATGGTAACTAAAAACCCCGACTTTGGCGAAAACGGTATTTTACTGTTTGCCGATTGTGCGGTTAATCCAAACCCCAATGCACAGGCTTTGGCCGAAATTGCGGTTTCTACCGCTCAAAGTTGTAAGAGCTTTCTGGGTGTTGATGCCCGGGTTGGAATGTTGTCATTTTCTACCAAGGGCAGTGCCCAGCATCAGGATGCCGACAAGGTGCTCGAAGCGTTGGCGATTGCCAAGCAACTTGACCCCGATTTGCAGATCGATGGAGAACTGCAGGCTGACGCTGCTTTGTTGCCCAAGGTTGGTGATAAGAAAGCACCGGGTTCACCTGTTGCCGGTAAGGCAAATACGTTAATCTTTCCTGACCTTGATGCCGGTAATATTGCCTACAAACTGGTTGAGCGTGTTGCCGGTGCCGAAGCGGTTGGACCGATTATTCAAGGTTTGGCCAAGCCGGTTAATGATTTGTCTCGTGGGTGCTCTGTGGCTGATATTATTAATGTTTCTGCTATTACTGCGGTGCAGGCGCAAGGCTAGATCGTAGTTGATATTACAAATAAAAAAGCCATCTTCTTTTTGGAAGATGGCTTTTTGTGTATTGGGTATAATGGTTTGGCGGCAGTTTACGGGGTATAGTCTGCCGATGTAAAGGTGTAGGGAAACTTGGTGTGCTCGGTATAGGTGTCGTTGAGTATGCCGACAACGTCTTCTACAAACACAAGTTCTTCGTTGGTCGGGATAACAAAAACCTTTACCGGTGAATCGGCTTTAGTAATTTCAGTTTCACCATGTTTGCTGAATGTTTTTAGATTTTTTTCTACGTCGAGGTGGATGCCCATGAATTCGAGACCTTCAAGGGCTTTTTGGCGAATAAGACCGGCATTTTCACCCACACCTGCGGTAAAGACGACAGCGTCAACACCGCCGAGTGCTGCGGCATAAGAACCGATATATTTTTTCAAGCGGTAGGATTCGATATCTAGTGCCATTTGGCAACGCTTGTTCCCCTCCTCGGCTTTGGTGATTACGTCACGGCGATCGGTATAGCGGCCGGTTATCCCAAGCAGACCCGATTTCTTGTTAAGGATCGAGTCGATTTCACGTGGCGTGCAGCCTTCTTGATCCATGATAAATGGCGCAATTGCTGGATCAATATCCCCGCAACGGGTTCCCATCATCGCTCCTTCTAGTGGCGTTAGGCCCATGCTGGTATCTATCGATTTTCCACCCTTGATTGCGCTGTGAGATACTCCATTGCCGATGTGCAGCGTGATGATATTGCATTTATCCAGAGGCTTGCCTAGTTTTAATGCAGCTCGTTTAGAAACGTAGAGGTGGCTGGTGCCGTGGAAACCGTAGCGACGGACACCGTATTCCTCGTACCACTCATAGGGTAGTGGGTAGATGTAGGCGTGTTCAGGCATCGACTGGTGGAATGCGGTGTCGAAAATGGCAATATGGGGTACATCTGGTAGTACCGCCTGAGCCGCTTCAATCCCCGAAATGTTGGGGGGATTATGTAGCGGTGCCAGATGCTGGACAGCCCGAATGGCCTCAAGAACTTCGTCGTCAATGGGGACAGAGCAGGTGAACTTTTCGCCGCCATGAACAACGCGGTGACCGACAGCAGAAATTTCACTCATCTTCTTAACTGCGCCGTGCTTTGGGTGAATCAGTGTTTTTATGATCAGGTCAATGGCGACGCGATGATCCGGGCATTCGTACTCTTCCTTGTAGGTTTGGCGACCTAGTACTTCGTGGGCGATAAAAGAATCACCAATGGTGACACGCTCAACAACTCCCTTGGCAATAAGCTCCTTTTTGTCCCAGTTGAATAACTGATACTTAACGGATGAGCTTCCGCAGTTCAACGCTAGAATGTCCATGAGTCTGTTCTCCTCCCCATTACGGGTCTGTATTTGATGTGTAATTTTATAATACTGTTTTAAGTTGTGTGTGTCATGCTGCGCTGGTGAGTGGTAACTATCTGTATTTTAAGGTAGAAAAATAATCGTAAGCTGTTATGAAGCATAGCTAAATATTATTTTTATTGCAAGTGGTTTTGTCGTTTTTAGTGTTGCTAAACAGCTTAGGATTTAAAGCTGAAAAGAATCTTTAAAATAAAATGCGTCTCCCTGGTGATAATGGGTAAGATTTCAATTGGTTTTTGGGCTTAAGTAATGTTTATGTTTGTATTGGCAGTTTAATATCAATAAAAACAGACCGCAGCGTTATCGGTTCACTGCGGCCTAAGTCAGGTTGTTGGATGAGAATCAGGTTAGTTTGACGCCGCCTTTGACGATGCAGCTTCAACACTGAATTCGTTTAGTTCAGCGGGTAAGTTGTCGAATACCAGCATAAATGGCAGCGATTGTCCCGGTGCAATGTTAACATTAGAGAGGGATGCTCCAAAGGGGTTGTCCATTTGTGTGGTTATGGTCGCCATGGTGGCAGATTTCAGTTCTTCCTTACTGATGATATTACCGCAATAGGCGGTTAGATTTACTATGGATTCTCCCCCCTGTTTATACAGGGTGCCGATAACGCTTAATTCCGATTGGGCACTGGGATAACCATTGCTAGCCCGACCTTGAATGACAAATAATTGTCCAGTCTGGGGGTTGTCAACATAGTAGCTTTCGGTCTTGCCAATGCGGATTTCTCCCTGAGGTTGCTGGGGAGCAGTGCTCAATTGTTGTTGAACGCTTTGAATCATTTTCATGATATCCGTCGTCCCAGTGGTTACAAACAGGTAGCCGTAGCCACCGGCAATCACGAGTATGATCAGCAGCAGGAACATCATCAGTTTTGATGTTTTACGTTTTTGGCGTGGTGGTTTGGGAACTGGTGTCTGAGCAGTATCTTCGTCAGGTGTCACTGCTTCGCTGGGAATGGGTTCTGCGGCGCGATCCGGTGTTTCAACAGTGGGTTCAATGGGGATACTTTCAAAGCTAAAATCTTGATCGGCATGTTCTTGAGGTATCGACTGTTGTTCTTGAATAGAGGAGCTTTCTTCCTCACTTTCCTCCTGATCAAAACTAAAGGAATTATCTGACGAGAAGCTGAATGCATCGTTATCTTCCTCCCCTGCAGTAAGATGTTCAGCCTCTGGTTGAATCTCTGGTTGAATCTCTGG
>JAYEOA010000053.1:23982-47917 GCA_034722515.1 Thermodesulfobacteriota bacterium
CTCTGGTTGAATCTCTGGTTGAATCTCTGGCGTCGGTGGCGTTGATATCTCAGGGAGGGGCTGAGCAGGTTCTGCTGTTACCTTTGACGTTGCATCTACGCAAAAAACTTTTTTACAGCGGATGCATCGAACGTCAACTGGACCGTTTTTTAACTGTGACTCATCAAAATAATAGGTTGTTTCGCAGTGCTCACATTGGATAATCATCAAGCATCTCCTCAGGGTAGCTGTTTATTGGGGTCAAACTGATAGATCGCGTCAAGGTTTCGATAGTGTTCGTTGTAGTCGAGTCCATAGCCGACAATAAAGCCGTCGTCCATTATGATACCGCTGTAGTCAACATTGATAGCGCTAACGCGGCGTTTTTTCTTGTTGATCAGGGTGCATACCTTAAGTGATGCAGGGCTGCGTTGCTGCAAGTGGTTGGTAAGTGCTTGCAGGGTTAGTCCCGTATCGATAATATCTTCGATAATGATAACATGCTTACCGCAGATATTTGCTTCAATATCTGTTTTTAGGAGGATTTCTCCTGATGATGAAGTATTTGCGCCATAACTGGATACTCGCATAAAATCAATGGTTACCGGACAGGTGATTTCGCGGGCAAGATCAGCAGCAAAGAGCATTGCTCCCTTCAAAATAACCACCAATAAGATCTCGCTGTCACGATAATCACGACTGATCTCTTTGCCGATACGGGAGACCTGAGCGGATATATAATCTTTTGAGTAGAGTTGTTTCATGGTATTTATTATAATGACTCTAGGTCTATAGCAGATTGTTGAATTTATTAAGAACAAATGAAAGCTAATTCTATAACAAGTTCAGCTGACGATGTCAATTTACACTGTGTTATTGGGGGTTTTTGTGCGGATTCTTTTGCTTTTTTTTGTTGTATTTTTTTGTGTTGTTAGCTCGTGTATTGCTCAGCCACGATTGCAGGTAGAATCTACTGAAATCAATTGGGGGGAAATATACTCTGGTGAAAAAAAAGAGCACCGTTTTATTTTACGCAATAATGGTGATTCAGCGCTGGTGATCACTAGGGTGCGCAGTTCCTGTGGTTGTACTGCGGCGCTGGTTAGCAGCAAAACAATTCTTCCCGATGAACAAGCTGAACTACATGTTCGTTTTAATTCAAAACGTTTCCGTGGTCAGGTGACTAAACGGGTTTGTGTCGTGAGTAACGATCCGCAGCAACCCAAGAAAAGATTTACCCTGCGAGCCAGTATTGTTCCCGAATTAGTAATGACGCCGTCACGCTTGTCCCTTGGATCAATTCCGGCAGACAAAGATTTTGTCCGTAATCTGTCTTTGGTAAATCATTCGGATCTTCCCATTCAGATCAAAGCGGTGCGATCTACATCACGGCATATGACATTAGCTAATATTCCGACATCGCTTGAACCCAACGAAGAAGCTGTTGTGATTCTGACGGTTCATCCACCTAAATCGGCTACAGTTGTTTTAAATGGCTATATTTTGATCGATGCACAAGGGCATACACGTAAGCAGTTGCGTATCCCTGTTATGGCGAAAATCGCCAAAAATTTACCATCCCCCCCCCAGAAAACAACCAGAAAACAGTCAGAACCACAACCTAACATGCATCAAAAGTAGCCACAAAAACAAAAGGGAATCAGCCATAACTAGCTGATTCCCTTTAAATATTTAATGGTGCGCGATGCAAGATTCGAACCTGCGACCTTTGGCTTCGGAGGCCAATGCTCTATCCAGCTGAGCTAATCGCGCATGGATGATCGTGTATAGCTTAGAATAGTGTGAAAAGCAACTGCAAACTTGGAATGGATGAGCTTTTGGAATTTATTCAAGGTTGCTCAATGCTTTATCTAGTTGTTTCTTTTTTATTTTCTCTAATAGGGTAGTTCTTTTCAGGTTGAGCAGTTCTGCTGCCTCTTTTTTATTGCCTCCGGTTTGCACTAATGCCTGAAGGATAAGGCGATCTTCAAATTCGCTGACGCGAGAATTAAAGTCGGTTGTACCGCCATCGCTGACAAGACCGATTGTTTCAGTTTGTTGAGATTGGTGGAGGTATTTTTCTGGCAGATCCTTGGGGTGTACGACCTCGTCCATATGGAGGATGGAGAGTCGTTGTACCAGATTCTCTAATTCTCGGACGTTGCCCGGCCATGGATAACGTTGTAGGTACGTTAGAGTTTGCTCTGAATATTTGAATATATTCCGGCGCTTGCTGGTGCAAAAACGCTGTGTAAAAGTCTCCAATAGCAGGGTAACGTCGTCATTGCGTTCACGTAATGGTGGAATATGTAACGGAACTACATTGAGTCGATAGTATAGGTCTTCACGAAAAGATCCATTGGCTACTGCTTCATCAAGGTTGCGGTGGGTAGCTGCGACGATACGTACATCGACCTTAATGCTTTTGATGCTGCCGACGGGTTCAAATTCTTTTTCCTGAATAACTCTGAGCAATTTAGCTTGCAATGAAGGCTTCATGTCACCGATTTCATCAAGAAATAGCGTCCCCCCTTGCGCATATTGTATGCGGCCTTTTTTGTTGTTGATGGCACCGGTAAATGCCCCTTTTTCGTAGCCAAACAGCTCACTTTCGAGTAGCTCTTCGGGGATGGCTGCACAGTTGAGCGGGACGAAGTTGTAGTGGCGCCGCGGACTGTTGGCGTGTAGAGCCTTGGCAACAAGTTCTTTTCCTGTGCCACTTTCCCCTTGAATTAAAATTGTACTGTCACCATCATCGCCCAGACGTTGAATCAGGTGGAAAAGGTGCTGCATAGACTCTGATTGACCTATGATTCCATGCTCTGGTGTTTGTGAGGGTGTGGAGCTTTTTTGTGCCAGAAGTTGTTGAATGGCTCGTTGTGCAATCTGAATTATCTCCTGATGCGTATATGGTGCATGAAGGAAAAAATGAGCACCAGATTGCAGTATGTCTTTGGTCGGGGTATTGCTGTTTTCGGGGATGAGCAAAACAGAAACTGTTTGGGTGTTGTTTTTGTTTAGTTCGCGGATAAAATCTAAATCGTCAGAACTAGCATGGGAAAGTTGATAGAATATAATGGATAATGGGGTTAGGTGTACCGCTTCGCGAGCCTGATCCACCGATTCCATTTCACTTAAGTGTACGGGCAGTTCGGATTTAAGGCAAAAAGCGAGTTCAGATCTGGTTGCGCTGTTGTTGTCAATCAGAAGAATGTGGGACACGGCTGCTTTCAGAGGTCTAGCAGCCTGTCGGACTTAGCAAGAATCTACTGCGAAATCGTCTGATCGGTGCATATTCCCTCACATTTTCGACAAATAGGCTCACTATTCGCTCTAAAATGTTCGAAAATCTGCCCTCGACCAGTCAATTTCTCGTTACGATTCGCCAAGCCCGACAGGCTGCTAGTCAGGTTAATTGATGCGTAGTAAATGACGCATTGTCCCTTTTTGTATCCCTAATGGCAAGCTGTTTTCAAGTTTGTTGCAGCTTTTTCGCAAATTTCTTTTTGGGTCGCCGGTGTCAAGATGATATCTGTTGCGCCATAGCGGACAGCCTTAATGACGTCTGAACGTGTCCATTGGGAACCTGCGACAATGAGGGGACAGTCCTGAGAGATTTCGGAACGAACTTTGATGATGGTGGCAAAGCCCTGTTCATTAACTTCGGACATGAGGAGAAAAGCACCAAGGATGCTGTGCTTACGCAAACTGGTGAAGTTTTCAGATGTTTTGAGTTCGATTATTTTGTGATCAATTGTGTTAAGGCTTTCGGTGAAATGGGTACTCAATGACGGATCGTCGCTTACCACAACCACAGCTGGTGGGAGAGGTTGTTGCTTTTCTTCAGATGGCGTATCTGGGCTTGGACTCTGCTGCTTTGGAGTAGTTTTTGTGCTCGGTGCAGGTGTATCTTTGTTGGGAGTAGTGTCTGTGTCTAGTTCAGGCGTGTCTTCGCTGGGTGCAGGTGTTCCCCAGCCGGTTTCTGCTGGTCTAGGAACCATGTGCAATAGATCGACGGGGCAGATAAATGACACTTCACCGAGATCCCTGGCGTCACAGCTCATAGTGCCGCTAATTATGTAATATTCATCTGGCGGAAAGGGAGTTGGATCATCAATCTTAACTTTTGTTGGGACGAAGAGTTCCTGTTTCCCTTTTTTGAGATGAAACTTGCGTGGGTATAACTCGTCAAAGTTTTGTACCAAACCGCCACTGATGATGTTGGCTACTTCGCCAAAAGCATCTTGTTCGTCTTCGCCAAAATCACCGGATTTGATGTGCTTATTAATCTCATCGGCGGGTAGCATGATCATGGTGCCCGCGAAGAAAATGGCATCTTTTAAGTCGGTAAGGAAATAAGCGGTTCCCTTGCTATCGCCGCTGACAAGCATTTCGGTGGCGATAGTTTTTTTCCCGGGTTTGGCGAAAAATTCTTTTTTATTGGTGTAGCGAGTGGTCATCCCCTCGAGCTCGATCTCCAGCCCGATCATGCCACCTGCTTCTTCGATGCATTGTGTCAGCGCAGCTTTGAGGGTGCGATCAACGGTTTCCTGTTGGATACGTTCTTCCTCTGGCTGCTCTTCCTCTGGCTCCTCTTCCTCTGGTTGTTCTTCCTCTGGTTGCTCTTCCTCTGGTTGCTCTTCCTCTGGTTCTGATGCTTCCTGTTGACTTGTTGATGGTGATTCTTCTGCGTGGTCGGCGCTATTGCTTTTAGTTTCGGTTGTGCTTTCTTCACCGAGTATGTTGGCTGGAATAATGACCTCAAGATTGTGTAGATCAAAACCTTCAAGCTTTATACTACAGCAACTATAGACATATTCGCCGGGAGGAAATGGGGTATCGCTTTTTGGGTCTATCTGGGTGGGGACAAAGTCTGTTACACTGGTGCGTTTGAAATGAAAGTTATCTGGGTGCAAATCCTGAAATGCCGCAGTGTAAACACCGGCAATGATATTAGCTACTTCGCCGTAGGCGTCGGCAGCTTCACCTTCGAACGTACGTTGCTTGCAATTTTCCTCAATTTGCTCCTTGGGGAGCATGATCAATGTTCCGCCAAGGATGACCGAGTCTTTAAGCTCGGTGATGATGAATGCTTCACCGTCGTTGTCACCCGAAACCACCATGGTGGAGAGGACGGAACGTCCCCGGCTGACCTCAAATAATTGATCCTTGGTTAGAATTTCCAGGCGGTGATCAGCTAGCTCAATGGGGGTGCCGAGCAGGGCGCCAACTTCATCTGAAAGTTGCTCTAATATTGTGTTGAAAATGCTTTCAACAACTGATGAAACCGCCACAGGTTACCTACTTGGGAGCTTTTAGTTTGAGTTCGACCAGAAATTCCCCTTCATCGAGATAAAAGGGCACTGTTGTCCACAACGCATCGTCCATACCGCTGACACGGTAAGAGCGCCCGGCTAAAATGGTAGGAACCGCTAAATTTATTTGAACCCCGTGTTCGACGAAGCCGTCTTTGATACCACCCAGAATCATGTTGGCCATTTCGCCGACAGTATCTTTTACGTCATCATCCACTTCGTCAACGTCAATGCCGAGAAGGGTGCTGGTGATGGCAAAGGCAACATCTTGAGGACAGTGGATTGTCAGCATCCCCTGAATGTCTCCGGCAAAGCCGAGCATGCCGGAGATGCTGTCTTTAAAATTATATACTTTTTCCGTCAGGGTTATCCCCGGAGTTAGCGGCATCATTAACATGGTGTCGAAAACGCTTTGGGTGCTATCGATGATTTGTTGTTGCAGATCTAAATTCACATATCTCTCCAGGGATAGAAAACTAATATTAGTTCGGACAAGACACCGTCTAGGCGCCTGAGATATTAACTGTTCTTTATTTGCAACTCAACAAGGAATTGCCCCGCATCAATGGTAAATGGGACGACAACCCAGTCGGCATCAGCGACGCAGTCCATACTGTATTCTTCACCGTGGATACAGGATGGGATAGACAGGGTTACGTCTTTGCCGGCAGAATCGAGCACTATTTTGATGCTGCCCCCAAGCATATTAGCTAGTTCGCCAATAGCATCAGTCACATCATCATCTACTTCTTCGACCTCCATGCCGAGAAAACTGCCGGTAATGGCTTTGGCAACGGTATCCGGCGTGTGTATGGCGATCATCCCTTTGCAAGCTCCCGCCAGTCCAATGACACCGGATACAGAGCATTTAAAGCTATTGACACTCTTTTCTAACGGGTCGCCAGCCGTGATGTCGAGCATGATCATTGTTTCAAAAATTTCGTTAGTGGCGTCGGTAATACTTTGCAGTAGATTCAAAACGGATCCCTCCACATGGTTTAATTCGACGGGGGTTTAAGATATCCGTTAATTCTATTTTGAAGTAGAATTAACGGATAGAAATAGCTTCTTCCAGGTTCTAAAGGATGCCACCAATCACTTCGTTTATTTTATCAGGGGTAAAGGGCTTCTTGATGCTCCCTGCAGCGCCTAGTTCTTTAGCTTCACCAATAATATCGGCACCACCTTCGGTGGTGATCATAACGACAGGAATATTTTTGATGCCATCGATCTCTTTTTTCTGACGTAAAAATTCGATACCATCCATATTGGGCATGTTGATATCGCTCAAAATTAGATCAACATTTTCCTTGGCAAGCAAGTCAAGTGCTTCCTGACCATCGCCGGCCTCGAGGATCTTATCAAAGTCCAACCCTGCTTGACGCAGTGACCGGGAAACTATTTTTCTCATGGTGCTGGAATCATCAATAACAAGTACTCTCTTACCCATGGGTGCGGTTCCTTTCTCTTATGCGTTGAATGATGTGCTTAATAATGAATTGAGACTTTCTATGTCGGCTGCTTTAATTTCAACAGACAATGGATAATCTTCAGCAATATAGTAATATTTAAGATCCGAGGTGCTTTCATCCTCATCTTCGGCTAGCTCTGGAATGCTCAGGGAAAAGTTGGTTTCAGTGGGGATAATTGCGCTCATAAACCGACCTGCCAAGGTGTTGAGGAGTTCGGCTAGCAGGTCGTTAATTAGCTGCTCTTCAAGCTCATCCCTGTCCATGGTATACATGGTTTCTGCGATCTGGTAAAGCAATTCCTTCGATGTGTTTAAGCGCATTTCCAGCAGCTCTGGGTCGGTGATCATCAGGTTGACGCCCATCATTTCTTGTTTTAGCTCACTGGCTTCTATTTCGCTACATTCCTCGATGCCGACGAAGGCCATATTCTCTAGAGTTTCCTCAAGGACTTCGGTGATTTTTTTGTGTAGGAATTTCTTCAACTGTTCCATGTTACCCCTCCTCGCTGTTGAGTAGTGGCGCCAGTACTTCACTGAGCATAGCCGGGTTTATTGGCTTATTGATGACTGAGTAGGCCCCCATCTCCAGTAATTGTTTTGATTTTGCCGGGTTACCGGCGCTGGTAATGATGAGAACGGGAAGATCACCCAGCTTTGGGCTGGCTTTTACCCATTTAAGCAGTGTTTCGCCGTCCATTATGGGCATGTTCAAATCGCTGATAAGTAGGTCGGTTGGTGCTTGTTTGACCATTGTCAGCCCCTCCTTACCGTTTTCAGCTTCGACAAATTCTGTTTCTGCCAATCCTATGATTTCGAGGCAGCGACGGATCATCATACGTGCTGTGCCTGAATCATCTGCTATTACAATGCGTTTCATTAAATCCCCCCTATGCTTCCGCCATGGCGTTGTGCATAGTATTGAAGGTCTCATTGACCTCAAGCATAACAAGTGCAAGTTGATCTGATGTCAGATCGAAATAATTGGTGTAGTTTTTGTCTAAATGGTATTGCAATGAATCTGAAGAATGGCTACCACACATCATGGCTACAATGCAACCAAGATGGACAGCGTAGACCAGAGCCGAATGTTTTTGCGGTGCCTCGGCCGGGCTGTGGTGGTAACGGATGGCACACTGTAGTGTTTCCGGTAGCTCCCAGTTTTTAGCCAGCTCAAAACCTGCTTCGGTGTGATCAATTCCCAGAAGTTCTCGCTCACCTTCTAGATAGTCACTAATTTCGTCACCGTCGATTTCGTCCAGCACTCCCTTGGAACTTTGTTGGAGAAAGTCGGATAAAATGGCTTTGCCAACGGCATGGAGAATGCCTGCTGTAAAAGCTAAATCGGGGTTTAATGGTTGCTTAGCTGTTTTGGCAATTTCCCGCGCTGCAATGGCTGTACGCAAGTCGTGATTCCATAGTTCACTCTTGGGGCCGTCATAGCCCTCCAGTTCCTTATGAAATAGGGCTGAAGCGCTATCTTCAAGGGCGATTCCGGCAATCATTCGTTCGCCAAGGTAGCCAACTGCACGATCAATGGTGGATACTTCGTGAACCAAGCCGTAGGCGACGGAATTAACAATTTTAAGCACACGAGCGGTGAGTGCTGCGTCGATTTTGACGATGTCAACGATTTCACTGATGTCATGATCGGTGCTGGCTGAGAGTTGTAATAGTTGCGATGCGCTGGGGGAGAGCAAGGGGATATCCTTGATCGCCTCAATAATTTCTTCTTTGCTGGCACGTTGTTGCATATAAAGTACTCCCCTAAAGTTTCCAGTCGCTACGACCTGGCGATGAGAGGGTTATTTCTCCAGTGGAGATGGATACGGCAATTGTTCGGCTGTAGGTAGACCCAAGGTCTTCAGCAACGGGACCGAGGGAATATTTCCATAATGTTTTTTTTACTGCCAGTGCGTTGCGTTTGCCGATATTAAAGGTGTTGTTGGGATCCATGATTTTTGCGCCGCCAGCCAGTTTGACAATGAAGCCACGTCCTTTTGGATCACATCCCATGCCTGCCATCTGCTTTATCAGGGCCGGGATTCCGGTGTCGGCGAAGTAGCCGGGGCGGGTTTTAACCTTGTCCGGATTTATTTTTGATTCAGGTAATGCCACATGAACCATGCCGACTGTTCGTGTTTTTGGACACATGAGAACCACGGCAATACAGGATCCGAGGGCAAAGGTTTTAACGATGTCAGCAGGAGACTTGGAAGCACCAAATTCACCAACCCCTAGTATCAAATTGCTCATTGGCTTATTTTCCCGTTAATAGTGAGATTACATTCGAGGCAATACGATCAATTGGAACTAGTTTTTCGGCTCCGCCCTGTTCAAATGCAACTTTAGGCATGCCAAAGACCACAGAGGTGGCTTCGTCTTGAGCGATATTGCGGGCTCCGGCTCGGTGCATGGCTAGCATCCCTTTTGCTCCATCGGAACCCATACCTGTGAGCATCACCCCAACGGCGTTGCGACCGACATTTTTGGCCACCGAGTTCATCATTACATCGACGGATGGGCAATGACCGCTGACTTTTTCACCCTCAAAGCATCGAACCTGATAGATACCACCTGATCGAATCACTTCCAGCTGTAATGCGCCGGGAGCAACGAGAATTCTACCCTGACGAATTTTATCACCGGTTTCTGCTTCTTTAACTTCCATGGAGCAGAGTTGATTCAAACGCTCAGAAAACATTTTAGTGAACCCGGGCGGCATGTGTTGAACAATAATTACGCCGGGCGAATTGGATGGAAATTGGGTGATAACCCTTTTGATAGCTTCGGTTCCCCCCGTTGATGCTCCAATAGCGATAACCTTGTCTGTCGATTCTGCCAAGGCTTTATTTGCCGTTGTATTGGAACTGCTGCGCATGTCTACTCGTTTGTTTTTCCAGTGTGACACGTTGGCAGTAGAGGCAATTTTAACTTTACTACGCAGTTCCATCAACATAGCGTTTAGCCCTTGGGCAACATTGGTGGTTGGTTTAGCAACAAAGTCTACTGCTCCAGCTTCCAGTGCGTCCATGGTGACCTGTTTCCCCTTTTGGGTCAGGGAGCTGACCATTACAATGGGGATGGGGTGCTGTGGCATCAATTTTCGCAGAAATTCAACGCCATCCATGCGGGGCATTTCCACATCCAGGGTCAGAACGTCCGGTTTGAGTTGAACAATCTTGTCTCTGGCCATGTATGGATCAGCAGCGGAGCCGACAACTGTTATCCCGGAATCAAGGGAGAGACCATTGGTCAGAATTTGTCGTACCAGAGCGGAATCATCAACGACCAGCACGCGAACCTGTTTTGTCATTACACTTTTCCTTTTTTGTAGGCTGCTGGCATGAGGTAGCGAAATAACTCACTGTCTCGTCCCAGCGTTTCGGAGTGACCGATAAAGAAATAGCCGTTTGGTTCCATGCTGTTATTAAACCGTTGTACCAGCGCATTGCGTGTCTGTTGGTCAAAGTAGATCATGACATTGCGGCAGAAGATGATCTGAAACGGTTTTTTGAACGGGAACGTTTTGTTCATCAAATTGAAACGACGAAATGTAACTTCCCTGCGTAATGCGTCACAAACCTGCATTTTTCCATCGGGCAGTTTGTTAAAATACTTGCGCCGAAGTGTTTCCGGCAAAGATGCGACCTTGTCGGCTTCATACTTACCTGCTTGAGCTTTGGCTAAAACATTTTCTGAAATGTCTGTTGCCAGGATTCCTGCATCCCAGCTAGAGTATTGTCCACCGAGATGCTCGTGCATTAACATCAGCAGGGTATATGGTTCTTCCCCGGTAGAGCAGCCGGCACACCAGACACGCAGGTCTTTACGGTTTTGCTTTTTTAACTGTTCACATACGGCGGGCAATGCTGTTTTTTGAAAATACTCAAAGTGGTCTTTCTCCCGATTAAAGTAGGTGTAGTTGGTCGAAACAAGATTGATAAGATCGCTGACAGCTTTGCCGCTGTTATCGGTTTTAAGATGATCACAGTAATTTTGAAATGAATCCAGTTGTTGTGTCCGAATCATCTTCTGTAGGCGACCTACCAGTAGTGATCGTTTCTCGTCGGTCAGATTGATACCAAATCGATCATAAATAAGCTGGCGGAGCGAATTGAATTCCTGATCGGAAATGGTCATCATTGTAGAGTTGCGTTGTGTTGCCACTATGTGATAGCCCCCTTCTCGAAACGCTTTTTAGTTCATTTCAACCAAATTGCCAACATCGAGAATCAGGCATACATCGCCATTGCCCAAGATGGTGCAACCCGAGCAGCCACGCACGTTACCGATATATTCGGATAGCCCTTTAATGACGGTTTGTTGTTGACCGAGAATTTCGTCTACCAGTAAGCAGATGCTGCTATCCTGGTATTCAAGGACGATGAGGATGCCATCTTCCAGATTTGTGTGGTCCGGTTCCACGTCGAGCATCTGGTGGAGGCGGAAAACGGGGAAGAAGTTTTCGCGCACCCGAACCAGCTCTTCCGAGTCGGGGGTGAGGGTTAAGGCATCTGGCTGCGGTCGGAACGCCTCCTTGATGGCGAGGATGGGGACAATGCATTTTACATCACCGACACGAACCAGCATGCCATCAATGATAGCAAGGGTGAGCGGGATACGTAGTTTGATGATGGTTCCCTTCCCCGGTACACTGTCAACATCAACTTTACCTTTGATTTTTTCCAGATTTTGTTTGACGACATCCATGCCAACACCGCGACCGGAGACGTCGGTAATTTTTTCAGCGGTGGAGAATCCGGGCTGAAAAATCATATTGTAAATCTCTTTATCGCTTATATTGGAGCCGTCGTCTTCGATGAGGCCGTTTTTGAGCGCTTTTTCGATGATTTTTTCTTTGTTCAACCCGCGCCCATCGTCTTCAAGGGTGATCCACACCTCGCCTTCTTCATGGCAGGCGTTGAGTTTTATTGTACCAGTTTCCCCTTTCCCGGCGGCAAGGCGTTCCTCCGGTGGTTCGAGCCCGTGATCCATTGAGTTGCGTAAAATATGCACCAAGGGATCGGTGATGGTTTCTACCACCGTTTTGTCGACCTCGGTTCCTTCGCCGGTTAGCTGTAAATCAACTTTTTTACCCGATTTGACCGAAAGGTCGTGAACCAAGCGAATCATGCGCCGGAACAATCCTGAGACCGGAATCATGCGGATAATCATTGCCATCTCTTGTAGCTCACGAACTAACTTGCCCATTTGTTGGGCGGCTTTGTTGAATCTTTCCAGCTCCAGACCGTCGAGGTCGGGGTTGTGGATCAGCATGTTCTCGGCGATGACAAGCTCGCCAATGAGGTTGATCAAGTTGTCGAGTTTTTCTAGGTCAACACGGATATCTTGTTTTTTAACTCCAGCCTTAGCTTTTTTTGTTGGTTTGGGTGCCGGTGCCGGTGGTGTTTGTTTGGCTTCCTTTTGTGATGACACGGGCTTGTCTGTTTTCTCGGCAGATGCTTTGGCTTCTACAAGAGGTTCTTTCTGTTGATCTGGTGTTTGACGGTTTGTTTTTTGATCAACGTCCCCCTCGTCAAGCGAGCCCTCGCTATTTTTAGGTTCCAGTAAAGCTTTCAGTGCAGCTATGTGCGTATCCAGCCCTTCAATTTGGTCTTTGCCGTCGCTGGATAGGGATGCCATTCCCTCTTTTAACGCATCAACGGCATGGAGGAGAGTGTCAAACGGGGATCCGCTGGCAAAGGAACCCCCTTGCTTGATAATGTCAAGAACGTTTTCAATCTGATGGCTAAGGGCTTCGAGATTGCCGTAGCCAAAGAATCCGCTATTGCCTTTAAAGCTGTGAATGTTGCGGAAAATCATCGGAACAAATTCCCTGTTATCCGGCTCTTTTTCCCATGAAAGTAGGCCGTGCTCACAGGATTCCAGCAGGTCATCACTTTCTTGGGTAAAGCGTTCCACCATTTCCGGGGTGATCTCCAGCGTGAGATCGTTTGTTTCTGGTGCTTCTGGTGCTTCTGGTGCTTCTGGTGCTTCAACAGTTTCCGCGCTAGCCGGTTTCTCCATAGTTGTATGGAACTGCGCCGCCATGTTCTTGCTGTTTTCAGCAATGCCTTCATCGCTAAAGCTCTCATCAACATAATCAAGAGCCTCTTTCATGAAATCGCAGGATTCACATAACATGGTGACATGTTCGGGAAGTAAGACCATTTTGTCGGAGCGCACCATGTCAAGCAGGTTTTCTGCGGCATGAGCAACCTTGGTGATGTTATTGAATTCGAGGAATCCGGCACTGCCTTTCATCGAATGGAAGAGGCGAAAGACAGCGTTGATTGTTTCATTGTCAGTGTTTTGCCCAAGTTCGATGATCGTCGGCTCAAGTTGCTCGATCATGTCACGGCTCTCTTGAGAAAACTCTTGAATAATCTCTATTTGGTCGCTACTTAGCTCTTCAGTCATGGCGTCTTTAGTTCTCCGTAAAAGTAGGTGCTAAAATTTTTATAAGAATAGGGACTAGCAGCCTGTCGGTCTTAGCAAGACATCTACTGCGAAATCGTCTGTTCGGTGCATATTGCATCACATTTTCGACAAATAGGCTAGCTCTTTGCCGTCAAATGCTCGAAAACCTGCAGTTGGTCGCCAACTTCTCGCTACGATTCGCCAAGTCCTAGAGACCTCCTGCAAGTTTTTATATGTAACAGTGTTGTATGCTTTTTTGAGCATAAAGTAAAATATAAAATTCTGAACTTGTTTCGGTAATATTACTGTTAATGTTGTTATTCAGCGTGCCTAATTTTCGAGATACTAAATTAGTTGCGTGTCAATAAAATGACTTTGTGGTGAGTGGTGTGGTTATTGTTGGCAATTATTATGGATTTAGGGGTGGTAAGTATGTTGATTTTAGGCGACTTTTAGTCAGACAGGTGCGTGGTATGTTTTTTGCATAAAATTAGGTTGATAGATTGGGGTTGGTGACGGGCGTATTGCTGCTGCATTAAGTGGGGACGGGTGTTGTTTTGAGTAATCGGCTGATTTTAGCGAGTATTTTGTGTTTTAGTTTCATGGGATTGATTGCTCCTGATGTTGTTTTGGGGCAAAAAACACCGGCGTTATTGTCTGTTGAAAAACGCGATGAACTGAATGTTACTCATCTGACGTTGCAGTTTAATCTTTTGCCGGAATATCAAGTGAAGACCTCGGGTCAACGCCTTGAAGTTGTCTTGGCTGATACCGTTGCGTCATCCAGCACGATATTCCCCCTATCTGATGAGCGTTTGGTTCGGGTTATGGTTGGTCAGGCACAAGGGGAATTGATGTTATCTTTTCTTCTGCGACGGCCACCACACTTTGTAAATATGGTCAGGAATGTTCAACAACACCGCTTGATTATTGATCTTCATTGGCGAGAAGCGCAACAGGGTAAACGCCCGGCAATATCCCGTAGCCTGCCGGGTCATGTGTCTGTTCACGGTGATGGCGGTGTTATTAGCCGGGGGATACGTTCAAAATATAAAGGCGACTGGCTGCGTTTCTTTGCAGAATATGAGCGTTTAGTATGTTTGGATGCGCCGGTTGTTTACACGGTAGCGCCATTTCCTTGCCTAGGGTTGGTTGAGGAGAGGTTGGATGTGTTGCCGCTGGAGGTGTTAGCCCTGACGGATCAAGGTGAATGGGGTGCAGCACTATCCTCTTTGGGACGCGTTAAATTAGAAGCTGAAGATGATGGTGCTCGGTTGCGCTTGTTGCTGCTAAAGGCTGATCTGCAGCAACGAGCAGGAAATGCGAAAAAATCTCAGCGCTTTTTATCACGCGCAATGGATCTTATTGGCGAAGAGGAGGATGGGTTGATGGCATGTGCTGAGTTGCAGCGCATGTATTTGGCTGTGGATCAAGTCGAAAATCCATTTGAATTGTTGGCTGAATTGACACTTGCCGACGATCGGCGTTACCCTGAGGTGTTGCAGCCATATATCGAACTACTCCATGCCGAAGTAGCGATAGCCGTTGACCATATTAAGCAGGTAAAACCGATACTTGATGAATATAATGTGCTCAGTGTCGGCGAGTTGCAGGAGGCGTATTTGCAACGTTTAGCTGATGTTACCTATCTTCAGGGAGATTTTAAGGGGGCGATTGGTCAGTATCAGTCTCTTGGAAATTTTTTGGCAAACAAGTCATTCTCACTGGCCGCTTATGCCACGAGTCAGTATCGAATCGGGCAGTATGCTGACGCTATCGAGACTCTTGAAAAATTGTTAGCTCTGTTAGATGATGCGCAGCAGCGTGATCTAGCCAGCTATATGCTAGCCCTGGCGACGATTCATGGCGGTGATGCCGGGGCGGGGTACAATTTATTGCATCAGATTATTCCGGGAACCGTGGGGGCTGTTTTAGCACGGGGTAAAATTGCTGATCTGAGTATTCAGGCTGATGATTTTTATAGTAAACGTCGGGCTGTAGGAGATTTTGCCGAGTTAATTGACCAGATGCCGACGAGAGAAGGTCGTGCTGAAATGCAATTTAAGCATGCCGTTGCGTTGTATATCATGGGGCAGCGAATGGCGGCTATTGATGCTTTACGCACGTTTCTCAAGGATGATCGTTTGACAAAGCTGGCGTCTCATGCACAGGCTCTGCTTGCGGAGGTTTTGCCCGAAGTGTTGTATGGTCTGGTTGCCGACGGAAAATATTTTCAGGCAATGCTTATGGTGGAGCAGAATCGTGAGTTGTTGGTGGCCAGTCAGCGAGATTTTGGTTTTTTGATTGAGCTGGGACGAGTATTTACCAAGCTGGAATTTGCGGATCGTGCCGTTCGTTTGTATCTGTATTTATTGGATGCTACTGATGATGGTGTCAGGCAGGAACAGGTGTTTGCTCCACTATTACTTGCGCTGACACAACAACAAGCGTATGCGCGTGTTCTTGAGTATGTACAGCGTTATGAGCAAAGCTATCCTGCGGGTGAGCACTTGGCCGATGTTTATTTATTCAAGATTCAGACGCTGTTGGCTCAAGGGGAAGAAGATTCTGTTTTTGCTATGTTGCAAGATGAGGATCGGCCTCACTCGGTAGCGATTGATCGTTTGGCTGCAACCATGGCGCAAGAACGCAATTTGCTTCAGATGGCCGAAACGAATATTGCTACAGTGGTTGGAGATGATTTGAGCGCTGCCGGCGGTGTCGATATTTTATTTCAGGCCGAGATATTATATCGCCAGCAAAAAAACATTTTGGCGCTAAAGTGTTATCGTTATCTGAAGGGGATTGATGGTTTTGCTGATCAGGCACGTTATCGTGAGGCGATGATTTTGTTGAAGCAGGACAAGCGCAAGCAGGGGTTAAAACTTTTGCGACAACTGGTCGAACTAGATAATGGTAGTCAGTGGCAAACTCTGGCTCAGGAAAAACTCAAGATTGAACGCTTTAATCGTTGAACAGTGTGAGAGCTGTTTTAGATAGTGATAGCGATGAGAGGAATGGATCATGTCGGGTATGAAATCTATAGCAGGTAATGGTTTTGTAGATAAAACATCATTGTTGTTAAAAAAAACGTTGGATCTGCGTATGCAAAATCAGCAGGTTATCGCCGGCAATGTTGCCAATGCGCAGACTCCGGGCTACGAAGCAAAACGGTTGGAGTTTGAGGGTGCATTACGCCGGGCGGTTGAAGGTCAAGGCTACGAAGTAAGCGTAACCCATCCCCGACATATTTCAACCCATGGTGGATCTATTGCCCGGGTACAGGGATCGATATCGACAATACCGGCCACCCGGGGTGTAGGGGATGGCAACAGTGTTGATGTTGATAAAGAGATGGTTTTGCTTGCCCAAAACCAGCTCATGTATGAGGCGTCTGCGCAATTGCTGAATAAAAAAATGGGTATAATCAAGTATGTGGTTCAAGGAAATTAGCTGCTTGCTAAACTTGGGAAGGTATGAAAATGGGTGTTTTTACCTCGTTAAATATTAGTGCTTCGGCGTTGCGAGCGCAGCGGACTCGTCTGGATACCATTAGTTCGAATATGGCCAATGCAGAAACAACTCGTACTCCGGAAGGGGGACCGTATAAACGTAAAATGGTGGTATTTGAGACTCAGCAAATGTCATTTTCAGATCACTTGTCGAGTAAGGCGAATCGGGCTATCAACGGAGTTAAGGTCAGTCGCATTGCCGTTGATCAGCGTGAGTCCAAGCTGGTCTATGATCCGACCCATCCTGATGCCGATGAGCGCGGCTATGTTGCGATGCCAAATGTCGATATCCTTAAAGAGACAACAGATATGATGATGGCAACCAGAGCTTATGAAGCGAATATCACCACCATAAAATCGGCGAAAAGGATGGCATTAAAGGCGTTGGAAATTGGTAGATAGAAAGGGCTTAAACCATGAATGATATATCAATTGAAAGCCATTTGAAATCGATGCTTTCGTCTTTGGAGCAAACGCCAAAGGAGACGGGTAGCGATTTTGGTGAGATGCTTACTCAGGCGATTTCTGAAACTAATCAGGCGCAACTTGATGCGGACGGGGCAGTGACCGATTTAGCCACCGGGCGTGCCGATAATTTGCATGAGGTGACGTTGGCGATGGAGGAAGCAGATATCTCTATGCGCATGTTGGTTCAGATGCGTAATAAGGCTGTCGAAGCGTATCAGGAAGTTGTGCGGATGCAGGTGTGATTTGTTGTTGAACTTAATTGAGTTGTACGAAGAGGGTCTACGCATGTTTTTTTGGCGAAGGTAACAGGGAACCATGGCAGAAATTGAAAAAGGAAATTTATTAACATTATTGCAAGGTTGGCCGTTGTCGCGCAAAATCAGCTTGGCAGCGGTTGCTCTGTTTTCGTTGACGTTGTTTGCGCTGATTATTATGCAAACACGCCAATCCGATTATCAGCTATTGTTTGCCAATCTGACGCAAGATGATGCTTCGTCGGTTGTTGTTTGGCTCAAAGAGCATAAGGTTCCCTATGAGATTCATGGCGGGGGCGGTAGCGTTTATGTCCCGGCAGATAAAGTGTACAAAACACGTTTAGAACTGGCGGGATCGGGGTTGCCCCAAGGTGGTGGTGTTGGATTCGAGATTTTTGATAAGCAGAGTCTTGGAATAACCGATTTTGTCCAGAAGGTTAATTATTTGCGAGCCATGCAGGGCGAGTTGGCACGCACCATCGCATCTTTGACACCGATTGCAGCCGCACGGGTGCATCTGGCGTTACCAAAAAAACGACTGTTCAAAAGTCAGCAACAGGCGGTTAAAGCATCTGTTGTTGTTAAGATGCTAGCAGGTAACAAATTAAGAGAACAGCAAATTCAAGGTATTATCAACCTTGTTGCGGGCAGTGTTGAGAGGTTAGAACCAGAATACGTAACAGTGGTTAATTCTACTGGGAAGGTGTTGTCAAAACGCCCTGAGGAGGGTCTCAGTGGCCCAATGACACCCGGCATGCTTGAGTATCAGCAGGCTGTTGAGCGGCAAATGGAAAACCGAGCTCAAGATATGCTCGATCGTGCCCTCGGGGTAGCGAATTCTCTGGTTAAGGTTACGGCTGTGCTTGATTTTGCTCAGTTCGAAAAGGTTGAAGAATTATACGATCCTAAAAGCGCAGTACCCCGCAGCGAGCAGTTACAGGAACAGAAAGAAACTGGGGGTGGGGGTGTCGGTGGCGTTCCCGGTGTGCAATCAAACCTTGATGGCGGTGGTTCTTTTTCCGGTGGCAGTGCTGCCTCGAGTAGCAATAATGCTGAAACGACTAACTACGAAATTAGCAAGGTGGTTAACCGAACCGTTGCCCCCGTAGGGACAATCAAGCATATGTCGGTGTCGGTATTAGTTGCCGACGTTCCTGCTAGCGCTACAGATGGTAAAGAAGATAATAGTGGTGCGGACGATGGTGCGGGTAAGGGCAAGTCTTCGCTTGTGCCACGCTCTGAGCAAGAATTACGCACTATAGAAAAGATGGTGCAAAGTGCACTCGGACTCGATATGTCGCGCGGTGATCAGCTTAATGTAGTTTCGATGCCATTTGCCGATGAGTTTTATGTCGAGCCAGAGATCGTGAAACCATCAATTACCGATAATATTTATACATATTTACCCTTGGTAAAATATTTTGCCGGAGCTTTAGGGGTGCTGTTGTTGTATTTATTGTTAGTGCGACCCGCCCTTAAAACACTGCAGTCCGAATCGACGGTGCAGCATTTTAAAACGGTGAAAGAGTTGGAGGCTGAGATGTCCGCAGGTAAAAGCTCGCCTATTCAACTTGATGCTACTGAGCAGATGCGTCAAGACATCCTTAAGGCCGAAAATTCACCGGCACAAGTAATTCGTACTTGGATGTCAGACGAGGATTAAGCCTGAAACAGGTGATAGAGAAGGTAGGAGTAAATTTTGGAACATATGCAATTAAATCGGATGAGCGGTCCTGAAAAGGCTGCGGTGTTGTTGTTGTGCCTTGGCGAAGCAGCGACAACGGCGGTGTTTTCAGACATGTCTGATGGCGAAGTTCGGATGTTGACACGGATTATGCTCACCGTCGATCATATTCCTGCTGAGATAGCCAACGATCTCATGTCTGAATTTCAAAATGAGCAGAAAAAAAATCCCGGTATGTATATAAAAGGTGAAGAGTTTATCCGTAATGCCATTGCAGGTTGTGGTGGGGATCAAGCGGAAGTATTATTGCACGAAATTATGAGTGGCGCTGAAGCGCGTCCGTTGGAAACTATTGCAACTATGCAGCCGCGGATGGTTGCCAGCCTGCTGGAGAATGAGCACCCACAGACTTTGGCTCTTATTTTGTCAACGCAACGCTCCGATCATACCAGCAAGGTGCTTAAGTTTTTAACTGAAGATTTAGCCGGCGATGTGATGTATCGCATTGCCAAGATCGACAAGGTAATGCCCGAGGTGATTGTTCAGATTGAAGAGGCGCTACGGCGCGAGATCGGTGGTATCTCCAGTAAGGAACAACAGGAGGTGGGCGGCATCGATAAGGTGGTGGATATCTTGGGTCGCATGGAAAAAGGCTCGGATCGGACGATTGTCGATAGTATTGAGGTTAGCGATCCGGAATTGGCAGAATCTATCCGTAAGAAGATGTTTACCTTTAGTGACCTTGCCGATATTGACGGGCGTGCCATGCAGATGATATTGCGTGAAATCAATAATGACACGTTGACGCTATCCCTTAAAACTGCCCCAGATGAGTTTAAAAATTTTATTTTCTCGAATATCTCCAACCGTGCAGCCGAGATGATCAAGGAAGATCTTGAAGCGATGGGACCGGTACGGTTGTCGGATGTTGAAGCGATGCAGCAGACTATTGTTAAGCTGGCGTTGAAGTTAGAAGAGGAAGGGCAGATTGTAATTCCTGGTCGAGGTGCCGGTGATGAGCTTGTCTAAGGTTATTCGTAATGCTGATAACCTCGAGTATCGCAGTGTCTCTATGTCTAATCTTAATGAGATGACCCAATCACAAGCTGCAAGCTTTGTTGCTCTCGAAAGTAGTGCTATTCCTCAGCATTCAGAGCCTGAACCGTCGTCCTCTCAGCGTAATGAATCCAAAGATGTGGATCCTGACGAGCAGGAAAGAAATGCTGAAAAGGAAATGGAAGCACTCAGAAAAAAAGCCTACGACGAAGGGCGTAAGGACGGTGTTGCCGCGACCGAAGAACATCTGGGGCAAGTGACTAAGGCTTTGGCTGCTGCCTGTAGTGAGATCAATGATTTAAAAGAAACGATGTTGCAGCGCAGCAGCGATGATATGTTGCGGCTGGTGTTGGCCATTGCACAGCGGGTAGTGCAGGCCGAGCTTTCCATTAGTAATGATGTTATTGCCCGGACGGTGCAGCAGGCCATACAAATGGCAGTTAGTGCCGAAGAATTCCATATCATGGTGAATCCTGATGACCTTCAAGTTGTTCAGGAGCATAAACCACTATTTATTGCCAGTCTGAGTGGGTTGAGCAATATCGAGTTTGTTTCCGACAAGGAGATATCCAGAGGAGGATGTGTTCTCGAATCACCGTTGGGTCGCGTTGATGCGACCATCGAAGCACAGATGGAAGCGATTAGCACTTGTCTCCAAGATGCGATTAAGGGTGGGTGATGGTAAACCTCGAAGGGTTGATACGTTCATGCAAGACTCTGAGTGTGTGGGGAAAGGTAACCAAGATTGTCGGTTTGGTTGTTGAAGGGTATTGCCCCAGCGCATCGGTCGGCACGTTGTGTGAAATTACTCCCCTTGATGATTCTGAACCCGTATCTGCTGAAGTGGTTGGCTTTCGTGAGGGTGTAGCGTTATTGATGCCCCTGGGAGAACTTCGTGGGCTTGGTCCAGGTAGTCTGATTCGGGTACTGCGTAGTAGCGCGACCATGGGTGTCGGTGATGCATTTCTGGGACGAGTTATTGATGCCATGGGTCATCCGATTGATGAATTGCCGCAGCCGCTAATCGAGGAGGAGATGTCGGTATATGCGTTGCCTCCCGGGCCAATGCGGCGCAGTAAAATCGCCGAACCATTAGATCTCGGAGTTCGTGCCATTAACGGCTTATTGACCTGTGGTATTGGTCAGCGCATGGGGATTATGGCTGGCTCCGGTGTTGGTAAGAGTGTGTTGTTGGGGACTATGGCCAAACATTCGCGTTCCGATGTCAACGTGATCGCTCTGATTGGAGAGCGTGGACGTGAGGTACGAGAATTTATTGAACGTGATCTTGGTGAAGAGGGGCTGGCTCGATCTGTTGTCCTCGTTGCTACCTCGGATCAATCGCCGTTGTTGCGTATGCGCGGGGCATTTGTTGCAACTACACTCGCCGAATACTTTTGTCAGCAAGGGCATAATGTTTTGTTGATGATGGATTCGGTGACCCGTTTTGCCATGGCGATGCGTGAGGTTGGGCTGGCTATTGGTGAGCCGCCGACAACCAAAGGGTACACCCCCTCGGTATTTGCTACCTTGCCTAAATTGCTCGAACGGGCGGGAAGCTTCAAGGGGCAAGGGAGCATCACCGGTCTGTATACTGTTTTGGTTGAAGGGGACGATATGAATGAACCAATTGCTGATGCTGTTCGTTCAATCCTCGATGGTCATATCATTTTATCTCGCGATTTAGCTGCAAAAAATCACTATCCATGTATTGATATTCTCCATTCAGCCAGTCGTGTCATGCGAGCTATTGTCTCACCTGAGCATGTGCAGGGTGCGGCTAAAATTCGTGAAATACTTGCCACCCATAAAGAAGCGGAAGATTTAATCAATATTGGCGCCTACGTGGAGGGCAGTAATGCAAAAATCGATTATGCTATCTCCCGTATCGATGCCGTCAATGATTTTTTGTGCCAGGGAATGGATGAGCGAGATACATTGGATGGTACGCTGACAGCAATGAATGGATTGATTTTAGATCGACGGGCTGAGCACCGCGAATAAAACCTCCCCTTCCTGAATTATCCCCCCCCCCCCACACGCACACGCACACATAAATGTTACCTGAACCCTTACGATATTTCCTCATCGAGCCGAAGAGAATATAGTGCATTGATTATTCTTAGCTTCAGTTATTCCATGTAGCAAATTTTTGCGCAGAAAGAGATTGATGAAAGAATTTAAACTCCAAGTAGTTTTAGAGCAGCGTCAGCGCCTTGAAGATCAAGCTCAGCTAACGCTTGCCGAGGCGTTGCAGCATGAGCGGGAAATTATGAATCGTATGACATCTGAAACGTGTGAAATGTCAGAGATCTGTCGCGACTACGAGGATCGGCAAGCTGTTGGAATGCAAAGCCATGAGTTTGAATTGTATGAAAACAGGATTAGTCATGCCCGCCAGATTTTAAATCTGCTAGATCAACAACTTGGCGAAGCACGTAATTGGGTGTTGCAGTGTCGCGAAAAACTTGGGGAAGCCGGTCGGGATAAAAAATTGCTGGAAAAACTTAAGGAGAAAAAGTTGGACGAGAGAAAAAAGGAACTTAACCGGCGTGAAATGAAACACGTCGATGAGGTTGCCATCATGTTTAGAAATGGGGATAAATGATGAATCACATGGGCAGATTTGGTGTTTTAGTGTTTGTTTCGCTAATGATGTTAGTGCTAGTTGGTAGTGTTGGCATTGGAGCTGACGATGATGGCGAAATCCAATCGCTCGAAACCGAAATAAGTTCGGTCGAAGAACGGCGCCTGATTCTCCAGCTACGCGAGCAGAAACAAAAAAATAAACAGCAAGCACAAGCCCTAAAGAAAGAAAAAAATGAACTAAACCTGCTTCGCCTTGAAGTCGATAAGAACCTCGACGCATTGCAGCTTATACGCAAAGAGATCGAAGCTTTGTTGGTTGAAAAGGATGCGATTGAACAAGGTAAGATCCTTGAGCTGAGCAAGATGTACAACAGAATGGATCCCGCTAAATCGGCACAAATTATCGCAGAGTTGGATCGAGAGTTAGCTGTTGGGATTCTCGGCGGAATGAAGCCAAAAAGTGCCGGTAAGGTTCTGGCAAGGATTGGCGGCGAAGATGCTGCCATTTTGACGACAGCATACTCAACGCTAAAAGAAGATTAGTTTGTAAATACAACGAAAGGAGGTAGCTATACATGCCAGCCACAGCAATGATAAATCAACCAGCAGTAGCGCCCAAGGCTGCCACACCAAAGACGACTAACCTCCGCCAGGATGCCAGTGGAAACGATGATCGTTTTACACCTGCGTTACAGCAAGCATGTACTGATGTGGATAAAGGTGAAGAGATTGCCGGTGCAACTATGGTGTCTCAGGATGTTGTTACGCAAGAATCAATACCTACCAAGGCGGATGGGTTCGCACTGTCAGAATTCGCTCAGGGTGAATCGGTTGCGCCTGATAAGTTGGTTGCGCCTGAAAAGTTGGTGACGCCTGATTCTGCGGTGGTCATGGCAGAAAAGTCAGTGGTTAAGGCGGCTGGGGAGGAGAGTCTTGTTACTCAGCCGAAAATTGAAGTAACGATTCCGGCATTGGATAACAAGGAGGTGAACCCTCAAGCGATACGTAGTGCCAAGCAAGCTGTGGCAACGCAAGCTGTGGCAACGCAAGCTGTGGCAACGCAAGCTGTGGCAACGCAAGCTGTGGCAACGCAAGCTGTGGCAACGCAAGCTGTGGCAACGCAAGCTGTGGCAACGCAAGCTGTGGCAACGCAAGCTGTGGCAACGCAAGCTGTGGCAACGCAAGCT